>NZ_JAPZSZ010000213.1:0-4911 GCF_027532095.1 Microcystis sp. LE19-195.1E | reverse complement strand
TCCCTAGTATTTTCATCGGTTATAATGGGAGTGAATTGAATTTAAAAAGAATTAGCCTTACGATACTCCCGTAGGGTTTTTTAATCCCTATCTCACTTTAAAAGGCACAATTCTTAAAAGCCCTCGAAGCCTTACGATAGGCCTGCAAGCTAACGCTTGAAATCGCTTAAAAAGGCACTCTCGGACTAGGATCAGGTTTGGACCCTAACCCCATCCCCTCGACCGTGGCCGATAGGGTGCGATTAGGTTAAAAGGGTATCTCATCATCATCTAGATCGCAGTCTTTGGGTTCCCAGTCTTCTGGTTCAAAGATACTAGCCTCTACTTCCTCTTGCGTGGGAACATCTTCATGATTGTGTCGCTTGTCATTATCTTTATATTCTTCGTATTCTTCGTCAATTGCGATAGCATTTTTATCCATCATTTTGAGGATTAATTTATCTAGCTCTATTATCACAACCAGAACCTGATCTAAATTAATCCAGCCGGCTTGTCCTTGAGCACTGCCATAGTAAAAATTAGCCATTAGTTTCCTCTACACAATTGGTAAAATTAGGATAGTTCATGTCTAGTCGAAAATTTTCCCGATTATTCAGCACAACAGTGTAATTTTTAGCTGGGATTAAATAGGCTAAAAGAACCGCGCAATGAAGCTGATCGGGATATTCAGCCGAAACAAAATCGATTAATTCGCCTAAAATTGCCTCTAGTCCATAATCAGAGAAAGTCTCCCGTAGGAAAGAAATTTTAGTCTCTTGAGTTAATTGGGCTGATGATAATTGATTCATTTTCTTTTTCCTTGCAGTAGGAAAAGCTCTGCTTAATTTTGTTTGAGAGATTGTCAACTTCCCTTTTGTAGCCTTGTATTTGCTTTTGCAGTTTAGATATTTGATCTCGCTGTGACTTGAGATTATTTGAGTCGGTCGAGACAGGAATGGAAGATAAAGCCGTATTTGCGAAACTTTCGGCGAGCTCTAAATGCTGAGAACAAAAGCCTAGCAGTTTGTGGATGATCGAGAAATAGTGGGATAGAAAATTATAAAATTCTACCCGCGCATATATTGATCGATTTTGCATAAAATAACTCCTCCTAACAAAGTTCTAAAACGCCGTTAGTTAATGTCCAGTTACGGGTAGGATCACTTTTTACATAAACTCCATCCGGGTTTATCTTGAAACTCTCTCGATACCTCTTTGTGTATCGGGGAATCACTCCCGTACTTGTGATCAGATAATTGCTTTCATTCTCATCCTGGAGTTCAGAAATAGAGACTATGCTATAAGAATGTACTCCTGTTCTAACCCTGACATACCCGTATTTTCCTAGTTCTTCTGCTGATGCCTTAGTGTCCCCAAAGACGTTTAGCAATTGGCAGTCGCTAAATTCCGATTCCGGTTCGTCCGGCGGTATAGTGTCACGGCTAGGATCGTCATCATCAGGGAGTAGTGACTCGATCAGTTCCTCTAGCAACTTAGATGGGGACATTCCCAGCTCGGATGCTTTTTCTCGCAACGTTTGCCACGACGCAAGAGAGATGTCCACCTTTTTGGAGTTAGGCAGTTTCTCCTGAGGATTTTCGAGATGCGCCTTGACCTTATCTAGGGTTAGCTCGTGGTCCGCGTAAGTGCGGCAAATATCACGCCATGCCTCTAAAAGGTCATTCTCACCGAATTTAGATAGCTCTAATGCGATCGAAGCATTCATCGGCAATCGATCGCAACCGGCAGAAATTAGCTGACTCATTACCCGCGCGGAACGTATCCAATTATTGACAGCACTAGAAGTCTTACCGATAGCATTCTCGCAAAATTGCTTAAAAGAGGTGTAACGCTTACGCCACCCTTTGCATAGCTTAATTTTCCAAGAGATTAAACCGATTTCGTACCAAGAGGTTAGATCTCTCTTGATTCCCAATACTAGATCTGGTAACTCGTCTATTAACTCGCCTAGTCCGTAAGACTCCTCGATGCTGATGGCCATATCGTAGAGCGACCGGCCTAGCTCACTTCCTGGAATGTCAGAACCGAACAAGGGTTCAAAGGGGTTGAGACAGTGACCGGGTTTAACCGGACAGTCTTCCTGGATTCGATCTTGAATGATGGTGGTGTTCATGTTGGGAAAATAGGGGCAGAATGCCCCTACAGTGAAGGACTGAAACTCAATTGCAAAGCATCCTCTGGGTAGCTAGGAGATTATTTCTTTATCCATAGGCAGATCACTAACTTTGGTGCTGAATGCGAAACTATCTACAGCCCAATCCCCTAACTATGCAACCCGTCAAATTGCCTCTAGGGGGTAGGGATATTGTTTAGTTATAAACCCACTATAGTGGTATTGCCTTGATATGTCAACCCACTATAGTGGTGTTTGAGGTAAAATGGAAGAAACTAAAAACACCGACAAACAATTGAAGGCATTGATAGAGCAAGCTGGTTACACGCAGAAAAGTTTTGCCCAATCACTGGGTAAAGCATATTCGACGGTTCAATATTATGTATCTGGGGAAAAATCCCCTAGCTCTAATGTTTTGGCCGATATGTGTCGTGTTCTCAATCAATCACCCAAAACTGTGATGAGCGCTTTGGGCATCGACACCACCGGCATCCCCGACGATTCCCCCAACTAATAAAACACCCCAACGATTAGCCCCTCGTTGGGGAAAGTGACAAAAAATTTTTCATGTACTCCTATGATGACCCTTGCTGTAAACGATCGCATCTCCTACAAGGGAGAGAAGGCCACGGTTAAACAAGTCTGGAAAAAGAAAGTCAAGCTCATCCTCTCAGACCTGCGAGAGATGACAGTAGGGATAGACGAGATTGGGCCGGCTGATGAAGTTGCCCCCGGTCAATTACCTTTAATCGATCTTTCTACATATCAACTGCCCGCTCGGACGATCAGCCAATGGGACTTAGAGAATGAAGACTCGATCGAAACCCCGTCGGTAGTGAACAGTGACCAGTCAGGAAATGCGATCGAAACCTTGACCCCGGACAGTGACCAGTCAGGAAATGCGATCGAGATAGATGTCCGATCGCTTCCAACCTATCAACTGATAACCTTTTACGAGGTGATAGCGAGAGAATTGCATTTTCGAGATGAGTCAGAAGACTCTCACCCTAACTCTCACCCTAACTCTCACCCTAACTCTCACCCTAACTCTCACCCTAACTCTCACCCTAACTCTCACCCTAACTCTCACCCTAACTCTCACCCTAACTCTCACCCTAACTCTCACCCTAACTCTCACCCTAACTATGGCTACGAAGAAATCAAAACTATCAAGGGGAAACAATATCGTTACTGGAGATGGTTAGAGAATGGCAAGCTGCGATCGAAATATTTAGGCCGGTGCGAGATTGACAAGAAATCTTGTTAAAATACTGGATGCTGCGACTTAGAGTGGCAATATTTGACCCATTGCCAGCAGGTGCAAATCCGGCTCGCGGCTTTAACACTAGATATAGCGTAGTGACACAGCTTCTCTGACGCTAAATATGGAGTTAAGCAAAAATTCCCTCTAGTGCGTTCTTAGTCCGGTCGGGATCGGTTTCGATATAGCGCTGCAAGTTAGCGATCGAAGAGTGACCGCTGACGGCTTGAATGGTTCGGAGGTCCGTCCCTCGGCGTGACAATTCAGTGATACACGAGCGCCGGCCGCAGTGAGTGACAATTTTTTTGTCATCTAGTCCGACTTTTTCGGCCGATTTCTTGAGATAACTTAGCGCCGCTTCATAGCTTAACCGTCCATTGATGCCGGGAAAAAGGTAATCATCAGGGTTTTCCGAAGGAGTGTAATCTTTCAATCTAAGACGTAATTCAGTACAAATAGGCACGGTATGATTTTTGTCTTTGCCTTTCCGGGTTTCGCGCCGAAAAACGATTTCGTCTAGTGGTATCTTTTTGCGTAGATCTTTGTAGACATCCTTTCCCCGTAGCTCTAAGGCTTCAGTGATGCGAGCGGCGGTGAATCTGAGGATAGCCCACAACAAGCGGTGCTTTTGGTTAGCCACTGATTCTAATTTTTTCCAGTCCAACTCGCTTAGTACAGAAGCTTGTCCAATAGTTCTCATATTTTTTCACCTTACAACAAAGTACAAAATTTATTTAAAAATAAGATAAATTCTGTACTCTTGTTGTTAGCACTAAATCTCTCTAACTACAGGATACAGTCACCGACTACGTTTTGGCAATTTAAGGCAAGTGCATAAAATATCTATTTTGTGCACTTGCTCTAAGTTATCTTTTTTGATTTATTTAAAAAAAACCCTAGTGTTAAATAAAATGACTACCATAGTTCGCAATGATGACATTCCCCAAAACATTAACACTCTTGAAAGGTTAATAGTTCATTCGATTTCAGCTTTAAAAGCCACAGTCGGAGGGGCTACCTTTAACCTCGATGGGACTAACGTAGGGGGTCGCACGCCCTACGTCACCATTACAATGGGCGAAGCGAGTGGAGACGGTGAGTTGTATTTTCAATCTTTTGTTTACATACCGCTTAATCCTCAAATCAAGAATAACGGTTTAAACCAGCGGCCTTGGATGTATGCAGAAGAAATTAGTAACAATCCCTATCCTTCGGGATATCGCTTATCTTAATGAGCAACATTCCACCATTTAAGAAAAATACTCCTCCGACTTCTCCTGGTTTTTCCTCCACGAACCTTAGACCACCGATAAACCACGGATTGAACTCTTGGAGCGGTCCAATGTGGCGAAATCCAGCTAATCCCATTCAAGTCAAGCCACCCCCGACCTCTCCGCTATTAAGCTAAAACGCACTTAAACCACCTAAAATAGAAATAGTAATTTTAGAAAAATCCTACTTATGCCAGCCAAAGATTTCCTAGACTTAGAAGAAAAGAAAAACTTACAAAAAGCTCTTAAAGAAGAAGAAAGAGCAG
>NZ_JAPZSZ010000220.1:0-3165 GCF_027532095.1 Microcystis sp. LE19-195.1E | reverse complement strand
TATGCAATGGACGGGAGTTATAAGGGGTGAAACCCTTATATAGAAAGACATTGCCGCAATATTTGTCAATTGTTTTCAATCTAGAACGAGCTAATCAATTAAGTCTCTTGCCAGATAAGGATTTAGCCGATTTCTGCCACCTGATCGAACCATACCAAGTAACGAAGAACCCTTCTTGTTCAGGAGAAAATCCTAACTGAGCGATTAGTGTAGGAATCTCCGATACCTTAATATTTTTGAGAACCTGTTGCATGGCTTAACTAGGTGTATCTTCAACCTTGATTGTACTCTATTCAATCACATTTAACGGTGTTCCTAAAATCGTCCTCGACCTCTTCGCCGCAGCTTCAACCCTCAAGCACCAACTAAAACCCTCCCAATCCACCGAAAAAGAAACCACAAAAGTAGGCTAAATTGCTTCTAAAAACGGGATAAATTGCCACTTCATATCATCTTGAGTGGGTTTATTTTTTACCTTTATTAACTTGATTAAATACCTTAAAACTTGACAGCAATCGCACTATAGCAGAATGACAAAACCTTCCTGAGTAAAATGTTTATCATGGGTCAATATCTCGATAATTTCCATTGCGATCGCTCTGTCACGAGTAGGGTGCGTTCCCTGATGCCATCCTTGTTACTCCATTTTTTGATCATGGGGAACGCACCATCTTTAAGTTAAAATTTAGGCGGACAAATAAAGCTAAGTCGAGAAAGCAATGAAAATCAAAGCTATTATCCATCCCGCCCAAGAAGGAGGTTACTGGGCGGAAGTTCCTGCACTCCCTGGCTGCATAACAGAAGGGGATAGTATGGATGAACTCATCAATAACCTTCAAGATGCCATCCAAGGCTGGTTAGAAGTTGCCAACGAAAGCCAAACACCAGAGCCTATTTCATAGGAGAGAAAAAAACCTTAACCGAGTAGTATTGACGGACCCGCCATCACCCCGGCAATTTGTTGGTCCAACTGTTCTAAATTTTCCGCCGGTTCAAGGCAGCATAACCCTTGACAAATTAACCCAAATGTGCTAAGGGGCAAACTGGCATCGACTCGATAGACCGCAGTGGGCAAATAGCGACTTAACAGCGGCTCGATCGAGCTTTCCGGGGCGCGCAGACAGAAACCGTGACGATAGTGATCGAGGGCGACAAATAAACTGGGGCAAGCGGTGGGGGACTGTTCTAGGATGGTACTAAAAGATTGCAAGGCCTTTTCGGCCCGATCGAGATATTCTAGATTTTCCGTCAATCGTGACAGACGCAATAAATTAGCGATCGCAATTCCGTTGGCCGAAGGGGTGGCATTATCCGTATAACCCCGTTCTCGCACGATCAGATCGAGACTATGATCAGAAGCAGTATTAAAATATCCCCCCTCATCCTCGGACCAAAACCAGCGATCAAATTCCCCTTGTAGATCGATAGCCGCCTCTAACCAGCCAGTTTCTTGCGGTTTAGCGGTTTGCAAGTCCAGTAAAGCCTTAATAAAATAGGCAAAATCCTCCGATTGGGCCAAAACCGAGGCCTGACCCTGATAATTCAAGCGCTGAAAACGTCCATCTAACCACTGATGCTTGAGAATAAACTCGGCCGCGACCGTAGCCATTTGCCAGTACAAAGGTTCACCAAAGACGGCAAAGGCCCGGGCTAAACCGGAAATCATCAAACTATTCCAAGCGACGATCATTTTCGTATCCGTTACCGCCGGAATGCGTCCCGGCCAAGAGACAGTTTTCGCCTCCTGATTGTCTCTGGCTGGGGGAAAAAGAGCTAATTGGGCTTGAGAACTGCCATAACGCCGAATAAATAACTTATCGAGCATATTTTCTATCTCCTCCCCTAATTCTCCCCCTTGCCGACGTTGCAGGACATTACGACCCTCAAAATTCCCCTCGGCAGTGACGGTAAAATTAGCCTGCAGCAGCCCCAATTCCTCGGTCGAGAGATAATCCCTTAACGACCGATCCGACCAGACATAAAAGGCCCCTTCCTCCGGCTCCCCATCCGTGGCCTTCTCAAAACTATCGGCATCTTGGGCCGCATAAAAATAACCTTCTGGGGCGGTCATTTCCCGTTTTAGCCAGTTAACCGTGCCTTTAATCCCTCTCTCAAAGGCCGCCTCTCGATTACCCGCACTCCACAAATTGGCTAAATATTCGACAATTTGCCCGTTATCGTAGAGCATTTTTTCAAAATGGGGAACTGTCCACCTCGAATCCACTGTATAACGATGGAATCCTCCCCCCACATGGTCATAGATTCCCCCCAGGGCCAGATCTTCCCCCCGTTGATAGGCCGCTTGCCGGAGGGAATCGTCAAAATCTTCACCAAAGCGACTACCCTGCAAAGCCAGATGAGAATATGGAATCATCGGAAAACTGGGCCGACCGTAATTATTGGGATTAACCCGAATCACCGCCGTATTTGTCTCGATTCCTGTGGCTAAAAGGTAAGGAGCGGCTAAATTGGTCTCTGATCGGGGTAAAATAGCTGATTGACGCAGTGCGCCCAGCATTTCGGCCGTAAATTTGCTTAATTTCTCCTTTTCCTCGTCATAATAACGACGTACCGATTGCAACACTTGCAGAAAACCGGGCCGGTTAAAGCGCGGTTGCACGGGAAAATAGGTGCCACCATAGAAGGGAATTAAACTATCCGGTGTTAGGAAGACATTCAGCGGCCAACCCCCTTGACCGACCATCATCTGCAATGCTTGCATATAAATACTATCGATGTCCGGTCTTTCCTCGCGATCAACTTTGATCGGCAAAAAATACTGATTGAGATAATCGGCAATGGCCCGATCGGAAAAAGCTTCTCCTTCCATAACCGTACACCAATGACAGCTAGAATAACCGATCGAGAGAAAGATCGGTTGATCTTCTCTCCTGGCAATTTCTAGGGCGCTGTCACACCAATACCACCAATCGATCGGGTTTTCGGCGTGTTTTCGCAGGTAAAGACTTTCGGATGCAGCCAGATGATTAGCCATGGGAAAAGGGGTATTTTTGCTCTTGCTGCTTATTGGGACTTAAACAAATTTCAAGCCCAAACAAAGCCTAAACTGGCTTTGTAAGCGGCAAACACATCCCGATTCTCGGTCAGCCACTCAAAGAAACGGAAAGACATCGCTGTCCGAAAAGCTTCCAAGGCTTCCACAAA
>NZ_JAPZSZ010000158.1:0-6624 GCF_027532095.1 Microcystis sp. LE19-195.1E | reverse complement strand
TTTTCATCGGGTAAATTACCTAATTTTCAGGGAAAAAGTCCAGGGATTTTCCCCCCGACCACTCCCATATCTGGTACTTTTTGATTGACAAAAAGTCTAAAAGTCTTACCCAACAAGGTTTTTAGATTTATTCAGCTAACCATAAATAGTTCTTGTTCCCCATTAACCGTGCCAAACTAAGAACTGCGGACAAATCAAGAGTTTTGGCGTTTCAATAGACCAAATAAACTAATAACTGGCAATTAGTAGGAAATCTCAGTTATTTTTGGCTAAAATTCTCCTTTTTCCCGCATTTTCTTGCTTGGAAACAAACTTTTTTCCGCTTTCGTCTTTATCTTTAATTCGCTCCCACTAGGAAACTCAAGGGTAAGATGCTATATTTTCAAAAGCAGGGTCGTCATCATCCTCTGACCCTATTAACAATGCTTTTAAGTGCTTCTTTCGTTGTGGTCTCCCTCTCCTTGACTCCTGCGATCGCACGTCAATTCGCCCCAATTAACCCGATTAAACCGATTCCTTTGGGGAATGATCAATTAATTCCTGCCGGCACAGACATCCCTGTAAAATACGAGCAAGGGGAAAAAATTCTTTTAACCAAACAAGAAACTTTTTCTTTATCTCTGACCGTCACCGATAATATCAAAAATTCCCAAGGACAGACAATTATTCCCGATGGTAGTCAGATTATCGGAGAAATTAAACCTGATGGTCAAGGTTCGCGTTTTTTATCCCAAAAAATCTTTTTAAAAACCCGTCAACCCCAAGAAAAATCTATTGATGCTATTTCGGCAGTTTTCACTCGTCTAGAAAAGCTAATTAAAGGAGTTAACCCCGACAAAATTATTCAGGGTGCAGTATTAGGAAAATCCGCCGCTTCTGTCCTCGCTTCTTTTACTTCTGACCAACCGGTTAGCGAGGGATTATTACGAGGAGGGGGATTAGAAGTATTAGCCGGTTGGTTATTACGAGGAGAATCGGTGGAATTATTGTCAATTAACCCCAAGGAAGATTTAAAATTAACCCTTCGTTCTGATTTTACCGGGCAGTAAGCTGAAAAAAAATCTGGTGTGTTAGTTATTTATCTAACACACCAGCTATCTGGACTAAGCGGCGTTTTGCCGATACCATTCAATGGTTTTCCGCAAACCTTCTTTAAATTCCATTTGAGCAACAAAACCGAATTTTTCCTGAGCGCGGGTTGTATCTAAACAGCGTCGCGGTTGACCATTCGGTTTATCTATTTCCCAAACAATTTCGCCATCAAAACCCATTAAATCACAGATTAATTCGACTAAATCTTTGATAGAAATCTCATAATTTGTACCAAGATTAACCGGGTCTGATTCATTATAGAATTGGCTGGCCATGACAATGCCTTGCGCTGCATCGGTGGAGTAGAGAAACTCCCGGGTTGGACTACCATCTCCCCAGACAGGAAGTTGTTTATCCCCCCGTTGTTGTGCCTCATAAACCTTGCGAATTAAAGCAGGAATTACATGGGAACTACCCGGATCAAAATTATCCTCTGGCCCGTATAAATTCACCGGTAAAAGATAAATTCCGTTGAAACCATACTGCAAACGATAGGACTCTAATTGTACCAATAAAGCCTTTTTAGCGATACCATAAGGCGCATTGGTTTCTTCGGGATATCCTGACCATAAATCGTCTTCACGGAAAGGTACTGGAGTAAATTTTGGATAGGCACAAATTGTCCCCACACAGACAAATTTTTGCACTCCTGCTAGATAGGCAGCGTGAATTAATTGGGTTCCCATCATCAAATTATCATAGAATAATTCGGCGGGTTTTTCCCGATTGAGACCGATGCCTCCCACATGGGCCGCCAAATGGATAATTAAATCTTCTTGGTCGGCTAAACGTTGACAGTTTTCCCAAACTCTTAAATCACAATCCTTTGACCGAGGAATTGTAATTTTTTCGGAATTTGCCCCCGCTGCAATTAATTGATTAACTACTTGCCGACCTAAAAATCCGGCCCCCCCAGTGACAACGATTCTTTGTTCGCTTAAATTCAGCATATTTTTACCTCTTTAATCCACAGTTGTCATTGAACGATTGCGAAGATAAGCCAAATCTTTTAATAACTGTCCGCTATCACCACCGTTATTAAGATTAATCCCCAAAGCCGCTAAATCCGCATCTACCATTAATTTTACCAGTCCCTCGAACGTTACCGACGGCTGCCAACCTAATTTCTCTCTGGCTTTTGTGGAATCTCCTATCAATAAATCCACTTCCGCCGGACGCAAATAACGTTCATCAAACTCCACATAATCCTGCCAATTTAAATTAACGTATTGGAAAGAAATATCGAGAAACTCCCGGATAGAATAGGTTTCATTTGTCGCCACTACATAATCATCTGGTTCTTGCTGTTGTAACATTAACCACATCGCCCGCACATAATCCTTAGCATAACCCCAATCCCGTTTAGAATCGAGATTTCCTAAATAAAGTTTTTTCTGTTGTCCGGCAATAATTCGGGCCAAAGCGCGGGTAATTTTGCGCGTGACAAAAGTTTCTCCACGACGGGGGGATTCATGGTTAAATAAAATGCCGTTACAGGCAAATAAGTCGTAGGATTCCCGATAGTTGACCGTTTGCCAGTGACCGTAAACTTTCGCACAAGCGTAGGGACTGCGGGGATAAAATGGCGTGGTTTCTTTTTGGGGAACTTCCATGACTTTCCCGAACATTTCCGAGGAACCTGCTTGATAGAAACGGACTTCGATGCCGGTTCTTTTTTGGTAATCCCGAATTGCTTCTAGCAATCTTAAGACCCCCACCCCCACAGCATCGACGGTGTATTCTGGGGCATCAAAACTAACTCGCACGTGGGATTGGGCCCCTAAATTATACACTTCTACTGGTTGCACTTGTTCGAGGATACGCCGCAGGGTCGTGCCGTCGGTGAGGTCGCCATAATGAAGAAATAATTTAGTATCGGGCTGGTGGGGGTCAGTATAGATATGATCGATGCGATCGGTGTTAAAGGTTGAGGTACGACGGATGATACCGTGGACTTGATAACCTTTTTCTAATAATAATTCGCTCAGATAGGAACCATCTTGGCCGGTGATGCCGGTAATTAGGGCGCGTTTAGCTTCAGTCATCAGTAATTTACCTAATCAGAAAGAATAAAGACTCTGACTGCTTATAGCACACTTTAGCCCCTCAGGACAAGTTTGGCTAGGTTGAGAGGGGACAAAAAGATGAATTGATTTTTGATCATGTCCCCAGAGAGCCTAAATTGTTCTGAAAATTTTCTCGAAATTTTCTGACCTGAAATTCCTTGACTTTGAGCAGTTGATAATTATCTTTTCCCATGGCTAGGGAAAATTTGGCTTCGGTGTCATCAAGTAAATTTTTGGAGATAGCTTTCCACTGTTCTTGTGTTTGCCAATGGACAACGATAATTAATTCTTCCTCGATGGCGGGATTAATCCAAAGCTCCTTACCTAAAAAACCAGGTTGTTTTGCTAAAAACTTTGTCCAAATTTCTTGATCTTTTTGGATAAATTTTTCCCTAGCTTCGGGTTTAACTTGAAATTCTAACCACTCAATGACCATAGTAATTATCTCCTATTTTTTGGCTTTCATCAAGAATTCTTCTGTGAGTTTCATAAAAGCTTTGGAACCACTAGAAGAGGGCATAGCTGCCACCACAGGCACGAACATATCCACAGCTTTAGCTACATTAACATCCATAGGAATCGCATTAGCAAAAATTTGATGGGCTTGAAAATCCTGTTGTACCCGGCGCATGACTTGATTATAGTAGCGACTGAGTAAACCACCACCGGAAAGAATAAAAACTATACCGAGTAAACCGGGGTTAATCGGTGCGGTTTCTTGATGACTAGCTTTCAGTTTAACTATTCTTCTTTCTAATAGCTGAATGCCGACAATTGATAAAGGTTCGGGACGGGCAGGTAGTAAATAAAAATGACTGCTACATAGACCACTCCGAGTTAAAAGATTATAGCCTGGAGCGCAATCCATGATAATATAATCGTAACGGTCTTGAATGGGATCAATGATTTTTTGAATTAAGATTCTTTCCAGGTTATTCCAAGCATGATCAAAGCCTAAATCTTCCTGTAAAATTGCTTGGTGGTGCAGGGTTTCTGAGACGACATATTCATCATAAAGTTCGATGTCTCCCGGCAGTAGATCTAAGCCTTGTATTTCACAGACTGAAGGGACAATAATATCATCAATAGTTAATTTATTGTAGGGATTGGGTTTGATAATTGCTTCTAATAAATAGCTTAAAGTGCGTTTTTTGCGACGCAGTTGAGCGAATTCGTGGGGAGACATTAAGCTAAGAGTCGCACTGATTTGAGCGTCTAAATCGAGGACAAGGACTCGTTTTTGCTGAAATTTAGCTAAACAGGTGGCAAGGTTGACGGTAAGGGTAGTTTTTCCTACTCCTCCTTTCATATTAACGGTGCTGATGACAGTGGCCATTAGGGGAATTCCTTTCTAGTTAACCGATGGAATATCTCGACGTAAAACTTGCCCGTTGGGAGCCATAATCAAAGGAGGTAAACTGGTAATATTGATCACCTCTTGGGTTTTCATGTCGTAGGTGGTGTAAACTGTTTCCTGTTGATTGGGATTAATATCGACAATTGTTAGGGTTTTTCTGGGCGCTTGTTCACTGTTCAATAACTGTCGCGGTCCACTGCCTAAAGCTCCCGCGTGTAATAATTGTAATTGCCCCCGTTTACCCGGATAGTAAGCGTGAGCGTGGCCACTAATATAAGTATGCACCTGATGGCCCTCTAAAAACGCTCTTAATTTCTCGGCATCGGCTAAATAATCCCCCGGTCGATTTCTGCCCACGGCAATACCGTAGAGGGGTAAATGACCGATTACTAGCCGCATTTTAGCATTTTTAGCGTCGCTACTACTCAAGTTTTTTGCTGCCCAATTTAGTTGTTCCTGAGAGATTAAATGAGTGGAGGCATCCCAAACTAGATAGAATATACCATTTTGAGTGAAAGTATAATAAAAAGGAAAGCCGGTTTTATCGATAAAATTTAAACTTGTATCATGTTGGGGGTTTTGCCAATAATCTTGGGCTAATTGTCTCTCTTTAGCATAGATAAATTTTCCTGCCGATAAAGCTCCAGAAGCGTCATGATTACCGATGGTAAAACCAAAAGGTATTTTAGCAGCTCGCAGGGGCGCGGCGATATGGCGATCAAAGGCTGACCACATGGCGTTAATTGCTGCCTCTGTCAAGCTGCTTTTTTGTCCTGCCACCATGTCGCCACCACAGAGGACCAGATCGGGTTTATTATTGATAATTAAAGGGATAGCTCGATCGATTTCGGGATCGTAAGTTGTGGAACCGTATTGACTATTAAGGTCACTAATCACAATTATCTTGACTTTTTTCGCCTTTTGTGCTTGTTTAACAGCCGACTCAGGGGGATTTTTGGAAGTAACGGGCTGTAAAATTTGATGAGCGCAAGCTACCAAGCTAAAACCGCCTAAACTGCCACTGATCAGCAAAAATTTACGGCGTTGCATAGGATATCAATCTCGTCTTTAATTGAGGTCACGTCAGTTATTGTAGCAATTTTTGTCCCCTCGCTCGCTTTTTTGTTGATCATCCCAATTAACTATCAGGAGATAACTTGACAATTCTCTTAACTTCTTTTGCGCCTTGGTTATGCCATCACCGGAGTAATTCCTCCGATGATTTGTTAGCATCCATTCAAGATAATTATCCAAAAAAGCTTTTATTTTTGCGTCAACTTCCCGTTAATACCCATCGAGCCAGTGAACGAGTTATCAAAGCTATTCAAGACAAAAAGCCTGATTTCGTTATTTGTTGTGGCATGGCAGAAAGTCGTTATCGTTTAAGTTTAGAATCTCAGGCTAGGAGTAGCACAAAAAAGTTATTTACACCAATTCCCTTGCCAGATTTAATTAAAAACCTTGACTATAGCTATATCAGCGATAATGCCGGTCAGTTTGTCTGCGAAGAATTATATTTTCAAGTCTTAAAACATCATCCGAGAGCTTTATTCGTTCATGTGCCGCTTTTAACTGACAAAAATTTTGCCATTATTCAAAGAGATTTTCAAAAAATTATCAGTAAGTAGGGTTTGCTGAAAAAGTTTTTCCTAGGGGCAGGGTGTGGGGTGCAGGGTTTTACCCATTTTCAGGTGGTCAACTACCTAATTTTCAGGGAAAAAGTACCTGATACTAAATCCGTTGAGTATAGGCTAGTTATGAGGAGAGGCACTCATGCAAGAGGCACTCATGCAAAGGGGAGAATAAATAATCAGTTTTTAATAACCGGATTTATTGTTAGGCAGTGGCTTCGACATCGCACTAACTGTCACTAGCTAACTTATGATTGATTGTTATCAGCTTTGCAAAACAGGATTTAGGATCAAAAATAACCTAGAAGCACTGTCCCAATAGAAAACCTAAGCCACCTAACGGTGAAGTTAGGTGTACTTTCACAACTGATATCTTTAAGAACGCTTTTCTGGGTTCTAATATGGACCTAGTGGGACTTAGGCGTTTTCTGTCAGCAAAAAAGGCTCAAACCATTACGGGACAAAGGGTTAACCTCGA
>NZ_JAPZSZ010000249.1:0-11134 GCF_027532095.1 Microcystis sp. LE19-195.1E | reverse complement strand
AAGCCACTCTTAATCGTGTCTTGGAACGAAATAGAGGCTTTTAAAGACTGCGTACATGGAGAATTAAAACAAGAATTACCCTCGAAAAGCCTATTTTTCCACTAAGTATTTATGCTCATTGCAAAGGTGAGATGCTCCCGTCGTTATCTTGATGAGAAAGGCTGTGGTAAAGTAAAAACCAAGAAAAAAAGCCGGTATTTATTCTTGAAAATCACTGACTAAAATAACGCAGTCCCTTTACCAATCTTTCTACTGCCGTTAAAGCTGTTTCTGGAGATAAAGCACCGTAGGCAAGACGCAAATAACAGCCTTCTGTTATACCAAAAGTTGAACCGGGTAACACCGCCACCCGCTGCTGCTCAATTAAAGTTTTAACTAACTGAAAATCATTCTTGTCTGTAGAAATTTTCAGGAAGAAATAAAAAGCCCCTTCCGCAGTGGCAACATCACAAATATCCCTAACCGATTCTAGAGCATTCAGGCAAATTTCTCTAACTTGACTGATAGTTTTCAACTGTTCTAAAGGATAGCTTTTACCCACCTGCAACGCCCCTAGGGCCGCGTATTGCGAAACCACCGGCGGACAGATTAAAATAGTATCCTGAATCTTATTAATCGCCTCAGATAAATGTTCTGGTACTACCATATAACCAATGCGCCAACTGGCAAAACCGTAGGCTTTTGAGAGACTAAATAAGGAAATAGTCCAGGATTCACTACCAACAATTGCCGCCGGAGAAAAGTGGCGAGCATGGTTATAGGTAAAATACTCATAAGCCTCATCGTGAATGTGATAGATGCCCTTTTTTTGACAGATTCGATTGACTTCTCTCAGGGTATTTTCTGGATAAACTACTCCTGTGGGATTATTAGGAGAAATCGTCACCACTGCCTTAGTTTTTTCCGTGATTGCCTCTTCAATGGCGGCTGGACGCAATTGATAATTTTTGTCTGTGGCGACCAAAATAACTTGACAATTAGCCATTTTTATGGCCATTTCATGATTGAAATAAAAGGGAGTGTTGAGAATAATTTCATCTCCCGGGGAAGTAATGGCTAAAATGGCATTCATAAAAGCCATATTACTGCCCGCCGTCACAAAAATTGCCTGTTTATCGCTGATTTTTACCCGATTATCTTCGGCTAGTTTTTGCCGAATTACTGCTAATAAGGGGGGAATTCCCGCCACAGATTGATATTGATGATTTTTGGGATTAGCTAAAAATAAAGATAGAGATTCGATCGCCTCCCGGGGTGGTTCATAGGAAACAACCCCTTGACCTAGGGAAATAGTGCCGGGGTTCGCTTTAATTAATTGACCGACCACGGGAATAATCGGTGTTTGTACCCCGTCCATGCGGGAGAGAAGGTCTTTCATTAAAGTAATCAATGGAGCCGAGCAGAGTCGAACTGCTGTCCAAATTAGGTATTGACTGTCCGTTCATTCACAGGTTTAGTTTCGATTACCCTCGAAACGGGGACTGTCACTTATCCCGGACAGTGGGATGCTCTAGTTAAAGCTTAGACGGTTAACTAACTAGAGAAAGTTAAACGTGGCATCCGTTGGGGGTTTATCCATAGTCCTTAACGGAGTCAAACTATGAATGCTCGAGTCGATTAGAGACTATTAGGCAGCTACAGGAGCGGCTTTACGAGCGAAAGGAACGATGTTGTTCGCATTTACTTTTTGTTTGAGCCTTTGATTTACGAGAGGAGACTCACTCTCGACCTGTATCACGGGGGAGCTTTCGCTAACCTGTCGAAACCGTTACGGCCCCTTGTGCTTACATTCTGATTATAGCATATTTTTTGATTAAGCTAATTTCGGCTCAATTGAGGATTTTTCCCTTCCCAGGCGTTAGAGCCTGGCTAGATCGGTAAAAAAGGTTTTTATCGTTGATTTTTGGGAAAGTTATCCTATATTTGCGATCCAGCTGCCATAGTTGATGCCGAAGTTGCCTCAACTCTGAACATTTTCTGAAGATGCCCTGGCGTGGACGAGAGTGTAATTAATCCGTAAAGCTTCTACACGGGCGAAATGTTGAATATTACCCGTAACCAGTTCTAGATTAGATTGAATCGCCGTGGATGCGATCTGTAAATCGGCATGGGCGAGAATATTTCCCTGTTGTTCTAGTTGCGCTTGAATTTCTGCGTAAATTTTCGCTGTCAAGCGATCGAATGGCAGGATCGTCAATTCGGGGATAATTCTCGTTTCGATTTTTTCCAGAAAATCATTGCGCTTGGGGGAACGGAACGCACCTTTATATAGTTCGGCGATCGTGATACTGCTAGTATATTGATTTTCTCGATCTAGCGATCGTAACCATTGCAGATAGTCCAGTAGCGGGTGCTTGCGTAACATCTCTGAAATAGCATCGGTATCAAAGAGATAAGCCATCAGGTTCTCTCGTCCAAGATATTATGCAGTTCTTCGGCTAATTCTTCGGAATCTTCCCAATTTTCGCTTAAATTCGCTAACCCTCCCCTCTGACGAGCGCTTCTCAGTCGTTGCAATTGTCGGATATCTTCGTAACTCACTAGGGCAGCCACGGGTTTGCCGTAGCGGGTGATGACAACGTAGCCCTCTTGGAGAGCAAGATCGATCGATTCGGAAAGACGCGCTTTCACTTCGGCTGTCGAGAGGATTTTTGTCATTGATCTTAAGTTGGACATCTTGACCATAATAATTCTAGTATATCGATTTCCACTCATACCAGAGTCGATTCAAGGTTGATGCGCGATCGGCGGCGTTGTCAAGTTTGAAGATGGTCGCGTATCGGAGCAGCATTGAAAACGCTTTGAGAGCAGGGCTTTCCTTGTGTCGCCATTCATTCTTCATTTCTGTCTGATCTTCTCACTTGCCCTCCCGACCACCGACTCCTAACCCCACCAACAAACTTATTCAGCAAGTCCTAATTATTGATTGCCTCGGTTTGAATGGCCACCTATCAACAATCTATCTCCATACCACAATTTAGCCATTTTGTCAAAAAAAATTTGACTTTGCAACAAAACTACACAAAAATTAGATCAACGTTGTTCGGGAAAAAAGGGAGAATTGGCAGAACTGTTTGGTTTTGCCCAAGGGAAAAGTCTAGATTTAGCAAGGGTTTTAAGACAACCCAGATCATTAAAACCCTAAAAATTACAATGAAGCCCACCATAGCATAATGCAAAATTATACCAGAATCGCTGGAAGTATTGTAACCTCGTAAATAAATAAAAATTATTCTCAATAAATTCTTAAGTAAAAATAAATATTACCGATTGTAAATTTAAATATTTTTAAGTATTAAGGGTATTTATATATAAAATACTTATCATTTTGCCCTGATTGCCTCTGACTGGAAAGAGGGTGTGGGGTGTGGGGTGTGGGGTGTGGGGAAAGAAACCTCTTTCATCTGTCGGGGTGAAAATTTTTTCATCGGGACTGACTTGAAAGAGGCGGTCGGCAGGGGGCAGGGGTCAGGGGGCAGGAGGGAAAAGTACCACTTTGGGGAGTCAGTCGTCGATACCAAACTAGGCTAAACTCTATGGGAGAAACCCGATGACTAACTTGATTATTTCGCAAAAATATGGCTAAAAAGCTCGATTTTGTTATTCCCGCCGTCGGTGGAGTCACAGGAGCCAATTTATCTGCTTGTCTGGGAAATATTGGCTTAGTCGGCGGATTTGGCGGTATAAGCGTCGGTTTAGTGGGAATGACGGGGATTGGCCTCCTGACAAGTTCGGCAATTTATGCCAGTCTGCAAGGACTAGAAACAAACGATCACAATGTCGGGTTAGCTTTGGGAATAGGAAGCCTTGGCGGAATCGGTATCTACTCTACCTTTGGGGGTGTGGGAGTGGCGGTTAAAGGTACAGCTTTCGGTGTTGGTGTCGGTTCTATGGCAATCGCTGGCGGCCTAGTCGGGTTAGGAATCTACGGACTGATGAAAATGTTATCTCCCACCTACTCCGACAATAATTTTTATAGCAATCTAGAATTTTTTGATCGCATTACTAGAGAGTACGAAGAAGCTTTATTTTGGCAAGAAGTTACGGGAAAATATAAAAATCTAGAGGCAGAATTACAGCAACTGTTAGAAGAAGTATCTGTTCAGGAAAATCAACAGTTAGATTCTACAGAAATTACTATGCCAGAGCGTTTATCTTGGCAGTGTTTCCAAACTCTTAAAGGTCATCAGGAAAATATTGGGGCGATCGATGTTAGTCCTGATGGTAAAATTATCGCTAGTGCGGGAGAAGATCAAACGATAAAACTTTGGCAGCGAGAAACGGGTAAATTAATTTATTCCTTTGTGGGAGTTAATGAACCGCTCCAAACTCTGGCGATAAGTCCTAACGGTAAATCGATCATTGCTGGTGGATTGGATGGCAGAATTAGTCAGTGGCAATTAGACACTAAGCAGTATAAAAGTAGTTTTTTCGCTCGTGTAAATGCTCCCGATAGTCACGATGGTGTCATTTTACAATTAGCTTTTGCTGCCAATGAAAGATTTATTGTTAGTGCTAGTAATGACAAAACTCTGCGAATCTGGGGTTATCATACAGGAGAATTAAAGCGAACTTTAATCGGTCATGAGGACGCAGTTAATACCTGTGCTATTAGTCCCGATAGCCAAATTATTGCTAGTGGTAGTGATGATAAAACTATTAAATTATGGCGATTTGATCATAGTTATGCTTATCAAACTTTTATCGGTGACAGGGCATCCGTTAACAGTTTAGCTTTTAGTAATGATGGTCAATATCTAATTAGTGGTGGTAGTGATAAAACGATTAAAATCTGGGATATAAAGACAGGAGAAATTATTAAAAGTTGGCAGGCACACGAGCAGGCAATTATCAGTATTGCTATTAATCCTCATCGCCATCTAATTGCTAGTGCTTCCCGAACAGAAATTAAAATTTGGCAAGGACAAACAGGAGAATTAATTAAAGTTTTACGGGGAACTGCTCCCTTAAAATTTAGTCCTGACGGTCAATTTTTAATTACAGGTAGTTATGGAGGTAAGGTAAAAATATGGTCGGAAATCTTAGGAGAATTAGAAATAGTACCCCCAGATTCCGAGGATTGGTGGGAAGTTTTAGAAGTTTCTAAGAATGCCAGTTTTCCAGAGGTTAAACAAAGATATTATCAGCTTGCTCGTCAGTATCACCCCGATCACAATTCCTCTGCCATAGCGATTAAAATTATGCAAAAAATTAATCGAGCTTACGAGCGGTTTTTATTTTCCATCTCGCAACAGTAAAAGTGTCAGCGTAGGGTCAAGTATTTAACTATCTTTCGATTCTCCCTTAATCCCCCCTTATCAAGGGGGGATTAAGGGGGGTGTCTGATAATTTTTAACGCCTACCTACTTACCTCACCCTTAAGATAACTGCTATAATTATTCGATTTAAGAGCCAAAAGTAAAACCAGAAATATAGAGAGCTTAGTAACAAGCTCTCTATAAAGTTGCGGTCTTTTACCACTTATCTTCCAGACTAGGATCTGTTAGCAGTATTCAAGCTACCAACTTGAATATTCAGATTAATTTTTTGTCCTTCCCGGCTAATTTCTACGGGTAAATTATCGCCGATTTGAGTGTTATCAACAATTTCCTGAACCGCATCGGGATCGGTGACA
The DNA here is from genome assembly GCF_027532095.1 of Microcystis sp. LE19-195.1E. Classification (NCBI taxonomy): domain Bacteria; kingdom Bacillati; phylum Cyanobacteriota; class Cyanophyceae; order Chroococcales; family Microcystaceae; genus Microcystis; species Microcystis sp. LE19-195.1E. The sequence goes on along the minus strand of NZ_JAPZSZ010000249.1, from coordinate 5,499 downwards.
TTCTTACCACCTACAGACTTTAACACATCACCCGATCGCAATCCCGCTGCTGCGGCAGGAGAATCTCTCATCACCCGCACTAACAAGACACCAGAATCATCGGGGATAGTCCAATTATCAGCCATGGGACTATCGGCTAATTGTTCTTTTACCTCCGGGGTTAACTGTACCATTTGAACACCGAGATAGGGATGTTCCACCTTACCCGTAGCGATTAATTGTTCGGCGATTCTTTGGGCAGTCTTAATCGGAATAGCAAAACCTAAACCCTGGGCATTCTGAATGATAGCAGTGTTAACTCCGATGACTTCTCCCCGAGCATTTAACAAAGGTCCGCCGGAATTTCCGGGGTTAATTGCCGCATCAGTTTGTAGGAAATCCACCCGTTTATCACTAGCACCAATTTGGGAGCCATTGCGTTCCTTGGCACTAATAATCCCCGTGGTGACAGTGTTATCTAATCCCAAAGGATTACCGATAGCGATCGCCCATTCTCCCACCTGTAAACTATCAGAATTACCTAATTTAACCGTGGGTAAATTGCTCGTTTCTACCTGTACCACTGCCACATCAGTTAAAGGATCACTACCTAAAACTTTACCATCGATAGTGCGACCATCTTTGAGGGTAACAGTCACCTTATCTGCTCCCTCGACAACGTGAGCATTGGTGATAATTTTACCGTCATTACTGATAATAAACCCCGAACCTGTACCTCTTTGAACTTGTTTTTCTCCTCGCTCGGGTATTTGAGAACCAAAGAAGCGACGGAAAACAGGATCGTTAGCAAATTCCGAAAAATCACCGCCTCCATTGACTTCCCTAGAAGCATTAATTCTTACCACCGCCGGCCCCACTTCTTGCACCACAGAAGCGACAAAATTGGTAGGAATAACTAGGGTTGAGGGAGCGGCTGCAGCCGGTGTGGAGGGGCGAGGATTATTGGCAGCGGGGGCAATATTTTGGGCTAATTCTAGAGGATTTTGGCTGTAGGCGTAGGTGGCCCCGATGCCTAACCCGGCACCCAAAACCAGTAAGGAGGAATAGGCAAAAAGTTTTTTCATTGCAGAAGATTTGGAGCGTTTGGGAGTACCTTCGTTGATCGGGGAGATATTATCGTTAAAAATATTGCGAGTCATAGTTTTTATTGTTTAACCATTCTGAGAAGGGAATAAAAGTCAGTCCTAATAATCGTGGGTGTGAGAGGAGTGTTTCGGAAAACGGCTTGGGACTGACTATCTCTAATTTAGGCGGGGGATATGAACTTACTGTGACGCAGACATGAAGTTTTGATTGCAAGGTCATTATCCTAGTGGATAGACAGATAGAAAGATAGAGGGTGGTGATTCGGTAGTAGTGATGGCGGCTTAATCCTTTGCTTTGCTGTGCATTGTAGTCATGGATAAAATACCAAAGGGCTCCCCAACGTGATTCTCCATTTTGTTAGAGAAAGATAGACTCTCTCTCACCAGCCGAGAAATCCTTTGTCGAAAGGTATTATTTAATCTTTCAATAGGATTAGTTTGACCAGTTTCTTTTCCGACTGGTCGATGACGTTTACTGGGAATTACTGTCTTATAGGACTCCCAAAAGTCTGTGTAAGTAACAGCACATTGTCGGTAAACACCGGGTAAACTGGCCCCAAAGTTTTTTGGCTGATTGACGACTCCTATCTCCGCGCATAGCAACCAATAATACTAAATCCGTTGAGCATAATGCTACTTATAAGGACAGGCAAAAGGGGGGGATAAATAATCAGTTTTTAATAACCCTATTTAGTATAATACCCGTCCTAATGATGCTTTAAAACTGCCTCAATTTTAACAATTATTACCAGAAAAAAATTCTTGTTTAGTGATTCCTCATGATCTAAAATGTACGGCTATTATGATCAATCAACTAGCAGAAAGAAGAAATTTTCTCAAGTAATGGCAGAGATGGTTAATTACCCTTGCCCCCAAGGCGGGGGTGGGAGAGGGGGAGTAGGATGCCTGCCACGAATAAAGAAAATGGTAGAACCTGAGATGCCGCGATACGGAAAGACTTCACCCCCAAACCTTCTCACTCCCCTATACCTTTTAAATAGGGATAAAAAGCTAAATAGAACAGACAAAAAGCCTGTTCTATCCATGAGGAGAAAAAAACTTAAACGGTCATGATATCTTTTTCTTTTGTCGTTAATAAATCCTCGATTTTGGCGATAAATTTATCGGTGGATTTCTGCACTTGATCCTGTAAATCCCTGGATTCATCCTCAGAAATTTCGTGACCTTTTTCCCGTTTACGGATAGCATCGATCGCATCCCGGCGAATATTGCGGATAGCCACCTTTCCTTCTTCGGCCAATTTCGCCGCTAATTTGACCAATTCCTTGCGGCGATCGCTAGTGAGGGGAGGGATATTCAAACGAATGGTCTGACCGTCATTACTGGGGGTTAAACCCACGTCCGAGAGAGAAATCGCCTTTTCGATCGCCCCCATACTGGTACGATCGAAGGGTTGAATCGCGATCGTGGTTGCGTCGGGAGTGCTAATGGTCGCTAGGGACTTGAGGGGAGTTTCCATGCCATAATACTCCACCACGATCCGATCTAAAAGAGAAGCATTTGCCCGGCCGGTACGAATCGTATTAAAAGCTCTCTGGGTTGATTCGACGGTTTTCTGCATCTGGTCTTGAACTTCAGCTAACTTCACAGAATCCTCCTACCAATGTTCCAACGGGTTCACCTTTGACAGCGCGAACAATATTACCTGCTACCGACAGATCGAAAACGACTATCGGGATATTATTTTCCTTGCACAGAGCGATCGCAGTTCCGTCCATCACCCGCAGATCATGAGTCAGCACATGACCGTAGGTGAGACTTTGAAAGCGTCGCGCGTTAGGGTTATGGGAGGGATCGGAATCATAAACTCCATCCACTTTCGTCGCTTTAAACACCACTTCCGCGTCGATTTCGGCAGCGCGCAGGGCCGCCGTGGTATCGGTGGTAAAGAAAGGATTACCCGATCCCGCACCGAAAACCACCACCCGACCTTTTTCCAGATGACGGATTGCTCGCCGGCGGATGTAGGGTTCAGCTAATTCCTGCATGGCAATCGCCGTTAATACCCTAGTCGGTACTTGCGCTCGTTCTAGGGCATCCTGCAAGGTCATAGCGTTCATGACTGTTGCTATCATACCAATATAATCGGCCGTGGCCCGATCCATGCCGGCCGAGGCGGCTTTCACCCCGCGAAAAATATTGCCCCCACCGACCACGATCGCCAATTGGATGCCTTGAGCAACCACTTCGGAGATTTCCTGGGCGATAGCGGAAACCACCATCGGGTCGATCCCATAGCCGAGATTGCCCATCAAGGCCTCCCCACTCAGTTTTAATAATACCCGCTTGTACGCCATGCCCTTACTACCACTCGCTAAAACAAGATCTAGATAATTTTTGTCTCCCCATAAGATAGCAGGTTTTGGCCTTGATTTAAGCTGACCAGTTAACTCTCCCAGAGGGACGAGAAGTTAAACTTAATAAATCTTTTCGTTGGGAAATTGGTATTTAGTGATACCTTTGTTATTAAGGGAAGCTTAAGTCCCTAGGCAAAATTAATTACACATATCTCACTAGCTCTTGTCTTTTGCCTTTTGCATGACTGCCTATCCTAACCAAGAAATTAATTTTGCACGACTACTTAGTTTTATAGAGAATTAATAACCGTGGTCAGCGATCGATTACTATTGGTCAACAAAAGCAATCAAGGGGCCGCTAACATCGATACCTTTGATTGGGTGTATGGGTTTCAGGATGGAACTCGTCTGATGGGAAGGGTTTGCGGTTACTTAGATCCCGATAGTAATCGTCTTCTCGATCCCGAAAACTGCAGCGCTATCTACCAGAATGCCCAGGGACAAGTCCTTAGTCGTTGGCAAGCTGGAGATTTTATCGCTTTTGAACTAACCACCACCGGGGAAGCTCTCCTGATCGTGGCTTCTAATGATAATTGTGTCAGTAATAGTCTCTGTTTGGTTTCGGGCATTAGTCGCAGCTGCGCCCAAGTTAGCGATGAAGGAAAATCCCTCGTCCGGGAGGTTTTTCAATACCCTGCTTGGTCTTTCCAGGGCGATAATAGCACTTCTAAGCCGGCTTTCAGTTGGAATTGTTCCGTATCTCCCTTTTTCCCCTTTGTTTCCCTGCGTTTTAATCTTCAGTCCACCAGCAGCAAAAAATTCTATCGTTGGACGGTTTCCCCCTATTTTCCCTTTTGTCCCCTCTTAGAAGTGGGAGAATCCCTTGCCTAATTAGGGTTTGCGGCAAAAAGTTTTTCGGTGGGGGCAGGGTGTAGGGTGTAGGGTGTAGGGTGTAGGGTTTTAGAGATTTTGAGGGGGTCAATTACCTAATTTTCAGGGAAAAAGTCCCGGAATTTTCCACCCGATCACTCCGGGATACGGTACTTTTTGGTTTCCAAAAAGTCTAAAAGTCTTACCCAACAAGGTTTTTAGATTTATTCAGCAAGCCCTAATTAGCCTTCTCTATTCTTTTGCAAATAATCGACTAATGCCCATAATCCTAGGCGATAACTTTCGGCCCCAAAACCGCTAATCTGTCCGATGGCTATATCGGCAATGTAGGAATGATGACGAAAAGACTCGCGTTTGTAAATATTGCTTAAGTGTACTTCCACACAGGCCATTTTTGTGCCTAATAGTGCGTCGCGGATGGCGATACTGGTGTGAGTATAAGCTCCCGCATTAATCAAAATACCGTCATGCTGACCCCATGCTTGCTGAATCCAGTCCACTAATTGCCCTTCCTGATTGGACTGGTGTGCGGTTAAATTCACCCCTAAACGGGTAGCTTCTTCGTTTAAAAACCGGTTAATCGCCTCTAAATTGACGTTACCGTAGAGATTCGGCTCTCTTTTCCCCAATAGGTTTAAATTCGGCCCGTGCAGAACCAGAATGCTTAGTTTATTCACAAATGTCCTCCCTATGACCACGAGAATTAATCTTATCTCGATCAGGGACTATTGCCGATCAACAACATTTTTGCCGCTACGGTAATCACCGCACCAATAGTAGCACTGAGCGCACCGACGATGATCGGCAGAATGAGACCTCGGAATCCCTGGAGGTCAGAAATAGCTTTAATCATCGGAAATTTTGGGTCTGAAACCCCGTCGTTCTACGACGGCTTTACTGTTAAATATTAGCGCATTTACACGATATATGCTAAAACGTGAGGTATGGAAAAAGCCTACTCGTTCCGATTTTACCCCACACCCGAACAAGAGTCGCTATTGCGGCGCACTTTGGGCTGTGTAAGATTAGTTTACAATAAGGCTCTCCATCTCAGAACACAAGCATGGTACGAAAGACAAGAAAGAGTAGGATATACTGAAACTTCTTCAATGTTGACCGATTGGAAAAAGCAAGAAGAATTAGACTTTCTCAATGAAGTAAGCTGTGTACCCTTACAACAAGGGTTAAGACACCTACAAACAGCT
>NZ_JAPZSZ010000296.1:0-8489 GCF_027532095.1 Microcystis sp. LE19-195.1E | reverse complement strand
GTGGGGTGTGGGGTGTGGGGTGTGGGGTGTGGGGTGTGGGGTGTGGGGTGTGGGGTGTGGGGTGTGGGGTGTGGGGTGTGGGGTGTGGGGTGTGGGGTGTGGGGTGTGGGGTGTGGGGTGTGGGGAGTGGGGTGGTGGGGTGGTGGGGTGATGGGGAGAATAAATAAAAATAGTCTCAGAGTCTCCTAAATACTGACTCCTAACCCAATAGTAGATGTGGGATTTTTGCAGGAGTTCTATTTTCTGACAAAGATAAGCAAAAGTTATTTATTGACTGCAAAAACTTGAGAATATTTAAATTAACATTCCGCAATATTTATAAATTCTTAAGAATTAATTGAGAAAGATTTTTATTTAACAACGATGTTATCATAGTTACAGCGATTTTACTGAATTTCATAATGGGTTATTCTGTGCTTTTTTGGGCAGCAATGGTTGAAACCTTTGCCACACCTAGAAGGTAATCCCAATTAAGACGGTTAAATCAGTCAATTTCACCCACAACGATGATCTTTTTTTTGTGTAGTTTTATTGCAAAAAAAAAGTTTTTTTGACAAAAGGCACAAAGTATGATAATAACCCAAGTGATTCCTGGCTGCGAGTAATTATTGTAGAGGGGGAAAAGGGAGAGGGGAGAAAAGCTGACGGTTTCAAGATAACTGATCACCGATCACTGAAACATCACCCATCTTAATTTTTTTGAGCGGCCATCGTTAAGCGTTTTAATCCGGTTCTTAACATTTTCACAATATTGTCAAAATCGAATAGTATAGATTGAAATAACTCAATGTACGCAAACCTATGGATGGCAGCTTAATCCTGTTCAATATTCTCAATCCGCCGGTTTTGTTCTTTTTCTTGGGAATGCTGGCAGTATTTTTTAAATCCGACCTAGAGATTCCCCAACCACTGCCTAAACTCTTTTCTCTCTATCTTTTGATGGCGATTGGTTTCAAGGGAGGTTATGAACTAGCGGAAAGTGGCATCAATAACCAAATCGCTTTAACTTTGATTGCCTCTGTGGTTATGGCTTGCATCGTTCCCATTTACACTTTCTTTATCCTGAAAATTAAACTCGATAGTGCCAATGCAGCGGCCATCGCCGCAGCCTATGGTTCCATTAGTGCCGTTACTTTCATCACCGCCAGTTCTTTTTTAGAAAAACTTCATATTTCCTATGGCGGTCATATGGTAGCGGCCTTAGCTTTAATGGAATCGCCGGCAATTGTAGTGGGTTTAATCCTGGTGCGAGTCTTTAAAGAGAAAAATGGCGAAGAAGAAGCGTTTTCTTGGTCAAAGGTTCTACATGAAGCCTTTTTAAATGGTTCGGTATTTCTCTTAGTCGGTAGTGTTGTTGTTGGTATGCTCACGGGGGAAAAAGGCTGGGAAAAATTAGAACCTTTCACTCAAGAGATTTTTTATGGTGCTTTAACTTTCTTTCTTCTTGATATGGGATTAGTGGCGGCGAAAAGAATCCGGGAATTAGGCAAAACTGGTTCTTTTCTCATCGGTTTCTCGGTATTCATTCCCGTCATCAATGCTATGGTGGGGATTCTCATCGCTAAGGTTCTCGGATTTGAACAGGGCAATGCTTTATTATTCGCTGTTTTGTGTGCCAGTGCCTCTTATATTGCTGTTCCTGCGGCCATGAGAATGACTGTTCCCGAAGCGAATCCTAGTTTATACGTTTCTATGGCCTTGGCTTTAACTTTTCCTTTCAATATCATCATCGGTATTCCTCTGTACCTAGAGATGATTAAAATCATTGGCTGTGGAGTCTAAAAGGCCCGGCGGTTTTTAAATAATTCCCGTCAAAATTGTTCTCTTGCACTTGTACCTTTTTTACTTAACTACCATGCTTGAATCCCCCCATCCTTCCCTACAAACTGTCAAAAAAGTAGACATAATTGTTAGTCATGCTTTTCTGGAAGAAACCTTAAGAGTTCTTGATGTTGTCGGAGTTTCCGGTTATACCGTCTTTGGCAGTACTTCGGGAAAAGGTGATCGAGGTTTATCCTGTGATGACTTGGATTGTGATTACAGTGGTAACTACATTATGACGGTTTGTAATAGTGACGAACAACTTGGTCGTCTGATCGATAAAATTCAGCCTTTTTTAAAAAAAGCCGGCGGAATTTTTGTGGTGACTACGGCCCAATGGCTAAGTCATTAGACCTCTCGTAAAAATCAAAAATTGTTCTGGTTGATTAGGAGTCAGTCCCGATGAAAAAATTTTCACCCCCACAGATGAAAGAGGTTTCTTTCCCTACACCCCACACCCCACACCCTACACCCTCTTTCAAGTCAGGAGAACGATCTTTTCCGGTTTAGAATTTATCTGTATCTGGTCTGGGACCAACAGCACCGGCGGGATTAACAAAAAGATTGCCCCCGGCTTCATTTTGGAAGATACAATCGATTTTCGGTTTGCCTTCCAAGGGGCCGGTATAACCAAAGGTATTCATCCGGTTTTTACAACTTTGTACCTGCTGTCCATCGACTAATTTTTGTTGTTCTAAAATTGACCAGTTATTGCGTCGCAAAACGCAACCGGGTTGCATAACCGGTTGGGTAACAAAAACATTAAAGGGGTTAAGAGTGACATAAACCCGCAAATCGGTGACAATGGCACTGGCCCCAAATTGCACGCATAATTCTGCATTGGGGGCGCTGCGATCAATTACTTCTCGGGAAGCGACGTTTTCGGGGCTAAAATTAGCGGTAGAACTGAATACCAGACCGAGACCCACTCCTAGTACAAAAATACCGCCAATCAGGGCGATCATGGCATAGTTTAATTTTGCCAATAGGCCTCCGGGGGACGAAGCGCGGGAGTCATCGCCATAGGAGCGGTCATAATCACGATCACGCGATCGGGGAGGAGTATAACGAGGTCTTCTATTCATCGAAATTTCTGTTGTGGCTGCTATGGCGGTCAGTCGTTAGCTATTAGCTTATCATTGTTCTATCCTAGCAACCCGGGGGATAACCGACAGGATAGGTCTAGTATAGAGCTATATCGTTTTTTTTGGGTTAGTATGCTATGGTGGATCACTAAACAGAGTAAGTCAGCCTAATCCAAGTTTCTATGCTAGATATTAGCTAGACAAATTCGGAGCGGAGGAACCATATTTGGGGCGTATTTCTAGATTTTTTAGCCTAGAAAAGGATATCTCTCTATCCTAGCCCGTCAGCTAACTTCGTCGGCGTGGGGGGGAAGACTGAAACATCACTACATTCCTAGCAATGTCTTGATCGGTTCAGTTATGTCGCTGATACTACTTGATAGTCATAACTTACAGGAGACATTGTATATGGGGATTCTCATGCAGGTTCACCGATCACAACAATTTTAAGATTTTCCGTCGATAACCATATTTTTTGTGAGTTTGCTGTACATTCGGGCAAACTTTTAGTCGTATCGAGAAACCGAAAGTAAAAACAGGATCAAAAATGCTGGAATCTTTACCAATGTGGATTGCTGCAATGACTTTTATTGCAGTCATTGTGGTGATTATGTTCGAGTGGCTTCATATTACCGTAGCGGCTTTACTGGGGGCTTTAATCTTAGTTTTTACCCATATCATGACTCTCCAGGAGGCGGTGGGTTATATCAGTCGCAGTTATGCCACTCTCGCCCTATTTTTTGGGGTAATGGTGTTAGTGAGAGCCTTTGAACCAACGAAAATTTTTGATTATTTAGCAGCACAAATGGTGCTTTTAGCCAAGGGACAGGGCAAATTATTACTAATAGGAATTGTCGCCATTACTACCCCAATCTGTGCGGTGTTACCCAACGCCACCACGGTGATGTTATTAGCCCCGCTGATTCCCCCCTTAGCTCAAGATATCGGTGTGGATTTTGTGCCGCTCTTAATCCTGATGGTTTTCGTAGCCAACAGTTCCGGATTATTAACGATTGTTGGTGATCCCGCTACTTATATCGTCGGTGATTCTATTAATATCACCTTCATGGAATACCTACAGCGCTTGAGTTTAGGTGGTGCCTTGGCAGTAATTACCATTCTGGTTATGTTACCTTGGTTATTCCCGAAAATCTGGCGGACGAAATTCGAGCATTTAGAAGAATTACCCCATCCGAAAATTAATCATCCTCGCGTCTTAGCTCTGGGGGGAATTATCGTCTTTTTAGTCTTATTTTTATTCGTCGTCGGTGAATCTTTTCCCGTACCCATTTCTCCTGCGGCCGTTGCTTTGATGGGTGCCACTTTAGCCCTACTTTTAGCCCAGCAATCGAAAATCGATACGGTTCATAATATTCTCCGGGATGTGGACTGGAGTACCCTATTATTTTTTATGTCGATTTTTGTCCTAATTGGCGGCTTAGAAAAAACTGGTGTAGTTAATAGTTTATCGGGATTTCTGGCGATAATTTTAGGCAAAAATATCTTTTTAGGTTCTCTAGTCTTGCTGTTTTTTGTCGGTTTTATTTCCAGTGTAGTTCCGAATATTCCCCTAGTGGTGGCCATGGTTCCACTACTGAAACAGTACCTTGTTAATGTTAATTTAGTCGGGACAGAGGTTCTTTCTCCCGATTATGCCGGTTCTTTTCCCCCGGAAGTTTTACCGCTTTTCTACGCGATGATGTATGGGGCCACCCTAGGGGGTAATGGTACTTTAGTGGGGGCTTCTTCTAATATTGTCGCCGCCGGCATCGCTGAACAACACGGGGGCAAAATTACTTTTCATACCTTTCTGCGCTACGGTTTACCAGTGATGTTTACTCAGTTAGTCGTCTCGGCAATGTATATGTTAATTTTCTTTGTCTAGTCTATCTCCGGTGGCATTAATGTTAAGTTCGCCTAAGATTGACAAAAACGTTAACATTGATTAACATTCTCCTATTCGTGCTAGATAATCTGGATTGATCGGCGATCGTGAACAAAAAAATCTCTGTTTTAGCACCAGATTTATCCGGTGGTGGTGGCACAAGAGTCTATTTGATTGCTCAAGTCTTGCAACAGCTAAACTGTCAGGTGACGGTCTATGGCCCGATTTTTGGCCGGGAAATCTATCCAACCCCACCGGGGAATTTACCGGTGGTATCGGTCAAAGGCAATAATTATCCCCAGTTTTTTGGCCAGATCAAAACTTTACTCGATCGCCTCTCCGGAGAGATTATCTATGCGGTTAAACCCCGTCCCACCAGTTTCGGCATCGGTTTACTGAAACGTTTTTTTTCCCCACGTCCCCTAATTCTCGATATTGACGATTGGGAAATGAGTTGGTTTGGTGGCGATCGATGGTCCTATCGTCCTCATCCCCGACAATTAGCTAGGGATATCCTCAAAAAAAATGGTGCGCTTAGGGACCCGAATCACCCTCTCTATCTGCGTTGGATGGAAAATTTAATTAACCGCGCTGATGCGGTGACGGTTAATAATCAATTTTTGCAAAAGCGCTATGGGGGGATTTATTTACCGAATGGCAAGGATACGCAACTTTTCGATCCCAATCTCTACGATCCTGTCGCTTGTCGTCAAAAATACGGTTTATCCGCGTATAAAGTCTTAATGTTCCCGGGTACAGCTAGACCCCACAAAGGTTTAGAAGATGTCTTAATCGCTTTAGATCAAATTGGTGATCCTGATTTTAAATTGGTGGTGGTGGGAGGTCGCCAAATCGGGGATGGCTATCTGGATAGTTTGCTAGAAAAAGGTCAACCTTGGTTAATTCATTTACCTGCTCAACCGATCGAGCGAATGCCGGAAGTTGTGGCCGCTGCTCATGCTATTATCGTTCCCCAGAGGGATGAAGCCACGGCTAACGCCCAATTTCCGATTAAACTCACCGATGGTATGGCGATGGCTAAACCGATTATTTCCACTAAAGTGGCAGATATTCCCGAAATTTTAGCTGATATTGGCTATTTAGTCGAACCTCGATCGCCAGAGCAACTAGCTGTCATAATTAGAGAAGTTTTTAATCATCTCGACTCGGCTAATGCACGAGGACTAAAAGCGAGAGAGCGCTGTATCGCCTCCTATAGTACCACCGCCATGGCGACAACTCTCTCTGGCATAATTACTTCTCTGGAAGGGAAATAAGTAGGTGGGTGGAATTAAATATAAGATGAACGTAGGTTGGGTTGAAGCATGAAACCCAACGCCCGCTCATGTTACGCTACCGCTAACCCATCCTACAAATAATTGTGCCTCCCTACTTATTAGATTGTAGCGAGTAGGATAATTGACCGTTGACTATTTACTTTATTACTTATAGCGATGAATCCTAATCAAATTCTCCTTAAATATACGCTGAAACACTGGTTATTAGTGGTTTCCAGCATTGTTATAGGCTTTGTCAGTACCGTATTTAATGGGGTAGGAACTGTTTTAGTTATCCCCTTACTAATTTCTTTTATTAATCCCGAAAATGATCTCTTAAAAAATGCCCCCCAAATTATCAAAAAGCTGCTCTCCGTTTTCGAGGTTTTCTCGGTCGATACTCGTTTTTTCTGGATGTTTGCGGCGATATTAGGGATTTTAATTCTCAAGCATATTACCAATTTTGTCAGTAATTTGTTAGGAACTTACTTGTCTTTGATTATGGCCAAAGATATGCGAATTGATTCAGTTATTCTGCTGCTAGAAGTGGATATAGATTATTATGTAAAAAGTAAAATAGGAGATATTTTTAATCGTTTCATGTCGGAGATTAATCGAGCCGTGGGATCAATTAGAAATTACATAAACCTGATTAAGATTATCGGCACAGCTTTCATGTACTTAGCTATTTTATTATCAATTTCTTGGCAATTAACTATTCTTTCTAGTCTTTTGGGTGGCTTTTTAGGTCTGCTTAATCAATACTTTGTCAAGAGATCGAAAAAGTTTGGAGAGATTATCACCGTAAAGGCTAAACAGCAAACTAATAAACTGTTGGAACTGTTAACGGGAATTCGCCTAATTAAAGCGGTAGGCAATGAAAGATACGAATTAGAATCTATTGTGGAAGATATCGAAGCCCGGGAGAAAGCGGGTTTAGATGCCCAGACTAATAATGCTGTAATCGCTCCGCTCAATGAGATCGGTGGGGTAATTATTATTGCTTTAATTATCATTGCTGGTCGTTATCTTTTTAATGAACAACTGCAAGCTTTAGCGACAATTTTATTGACCTATCTCTATGTACTTTTCCGGGCCCTGCCGATAGTTGGTCAAATTAACAGTGCTAGGAGTAGTCTATTGGGTGATGTTTCCGCAGTAGAGGTGGTAGCGGATTTTCTCATTCGAGAGAATAAACCATTTATGAGCAATGGCTCTATTCCCTATCAAAGATTAGAGACAGGTATTCATTTTGATAACGTCCAATTTTACTATCCCGGTCATCAAGAATTAGTTCTCAAGGGCATCGATCTTTGGATTCCAAAAGGAAAAATGATCGCTCTTGTTGGTGCTTCGGGGGCTGGAAAATCGACAATTGCTGATTTATTACCACGCTTTTATGAGCCTACAGCCGGGAGGATTCTTTTTGACGGTCACGATTTACGGGATTATGAGATCAAATCTCTGAGAAAAGCCATGGGAATAGTCAGTCAAGACACTTTTCTCTTTAATAATTCTCTCCGTTTTAATATTGCCTACGGATTAAGCGATGTTAGTGATGCAGAAATTTTAGCAGCGACAAAAAGGGCGAATGCCTACGAGTTTATCTCCAAACTGCCGGAAGGACTGGATACGGAAATTGGCGATCGGGGAGTGAGACTTTCGGGGGGACAAAAACAAAGATTAGCGCTCGCTCGTGCCTTACTGCGAGATCCAGATATTCTCATTCTCGATGAAGCCACCAGTGCTTTGGATACAATTTCTGAGCGTTTAGTACAGGAAGCGATCGATGAACTCTGTCGCGAGCGGACTACTCTTGTGATCGCTCACCGTCTTTCCACTGTTCAAAAAGCCTATCAAATTGTGGTGCTGGACAAGGGAAAAGTGGCAGAAATCGGCAATCATGAGGAATTATTAGCTCAAGGTGGTCATTATGCCCGTTTACACGCTCTGCAATTTAGTGATAGCAAAGAGGCCGACTCTAAGAATAGGGAAGATGAGCAAAAAAGAAAAGCTTATTTATCCTACGAAGCGAGAAGTAGTCTTAATAGTCTTTTAGGTTCTCTGCGTCTAGTATCTGAAGATTTAATCGATGATTCTCAGGAGAAACAGGAAATTTTAGAAGAATCCTGTAGTTCAGCCATGCGACTTCTCCATATTATCGAAGACTACGAGTATTCCTCGACTCGATAGCTCTCCTGCAAAAATCAAAAATTGTTGTCATAGTTAGTAAAAGTATAGTCAAATATAGACAGACTGAATTCCATTTCAGAAATTCCTTTCACTTTTACTTCGAGAGATTGATTCTCCTTGGGTGAACTACGCACCTCTCTATCCCATAGCGGTTAAACGCATTTGGGAATGCTTTTCGTAAAATATTGTAGGAACCCATGACATCAGATTGAACCAGAATCCCCTTAT
>NZ_JAPZSZ010000164.1:0-2936 GCF_027532095.1 Microcystis sp. LE19-195.1E | reverse complement strand
GCGGGCGTTGGGTTTCATGCTTCAACCCAACCTTGTATATTGAGAGAAGTGGTAGACCGTCCCAACCTTGGTCAGAAAAGACCGCTTCGTAGCAAGGGTCACCACCATAATCTCCCTGACAAAACTCGAACAGTCGCCGGGGTCGTGGCGAAAACAATCAATTTTTAAGCTAACAGACCGTATCGGGCAAGGATGAGTAAAATCAAGGGGATGCTCTCCAAAATAACCATTAATCCCGCCAATTTCTCAGGTTCAATCATGGAAAATATCTCTCAATGGGTAGGCATTGACATTAGTAAAGCGACCCTAGATGTGTACCTCCGTCCCCTCGGTAAAGCGATGAAAGTTGCTAACACAAAGGAGGACATATCTAAACTGGTCGAAACCCTAAAATCCTACACTGTCAACCTCATCGTTCTGGAAGCGACAGGAGGTTTAGAAACTGAACTGGTGATTCAATTACAAGCAGCGGATTTACCTGTAGCCTTAATCAATCCCCGTCAAGGAAGAGACTTTGCTAAAGCCACTGGTAAATTAGCCAAAACCGATGCCATTGACGCTCAAATCTTAGCTCATTTTGGCGAAGCAATGCAACCGCAAATATTAGCGGTTGAGTCGGAAGAATCTCGTCAATTGGGCGACTTAATTAGTCGTCGCCGGCAACTTGTCGAGATGCGGACTGCCGAAAAAAACCGACGGGAACGCGCTCGCGGTAAAGCTTTGGTCGATATCGAAGCCCATCTTGAGTATCTCGATAACTGCCTCGAAAAACTCAATCAAGAAATTGAGGAATTGACCCAAGCTAACCAACAATGGCTCGAGAAAGTTAATTTACTCAAAACCGTGCCGGGGATTGGTCAAGTAATTTCTACTACTCTCGTCTCCGACTTACCAGAACTCGGTCAATTAACCGCCAAACAAATCTCTCGCTTAGTCGGTGTTGCGCCGATTAATCATGATAGTGGTCAACATAAAGGTAAGCGAATGATTCAGGGAGGTCGCGCTCAGATTCGGGCGACTCTTTACATGGGAGCGGTGGTAGCTATGCGTCATAATCCGGTGATTAAAACCTTTTACGAACGCCTAGTCGGACGAGGTAAATCAAAAAAACTGGCTCTGACTGCTTGTGTGCGGAAAATCTTAGTTATTCTTAATGCAATGGTTCGCCAAAATCAGCCTTGGCAGCTTCCTGATAATTTACAACCTTGTTCCTAGAGATTCACACTTTTTGTTATCTCTGCTCAAGGGTTGCGCTTGCTTTGGTTTAACCTGAGCGACTTAGTTTTTGCTGCGCTTTTTTCTGGCTTGAGATTTTGAGTTTTACGGCAACTGCTTGAGTTTTTTTGAATTACCTCTTGACAATCAAGACAGTCGCTACGTTTATTTTATATTTAATTCCACCCACCTACTTAAATAGGGTTTGCGGCAAAAAGGTTGGTGGTGGGGTTAAGAGACAGGAGACAGGAGGTAGTATGAGAGGGTTTCGGAGATTGTCAATGTCCTAACCGCCGATTCGGTTGCGATAACATCTCGAAGGCTCTCCCCCTACTTAGGGTGATCAGCAAACCTGATCTATCGGAGGGCGCAAGGAACTTGCGCCCCTACAGTAACGGATTTTGTCCACAATGTAGGGGCGAACTGCGTTCGCCCAAAAGGTACATTATCAAAGCGCAAGTCCCTTAATTGCCCTCACCCCCCTGCCCCGCCGACATCGGGGGGGTCGGGGGTGGGAGAGGGGAGTAGGATGTCTGCCACGAATAAAGAAAAATGCTATAACCTATCAGGGAAGGGAGGGAGACGCTGACTTTTCCTATTGTCAGGTGGAACCTTGGCACGAGACAAGAGAATCGAGTCGCCCCCACCCTACTGTTCCTATTTCCGTTTCTTCAGGCTAGAAGCTAACCCTAATCCTCCTAATCCTAACAAGGCAACCACGGAACCCGGTTCAGGGACGCTAGTGGGTGGAGGAGTAGTCCCCTCAAGGCTAAATTGGTAAGGGCCATCCGTAGGAAAAGAATCCCAACTTCCCCCTTGACTGTTACTATTAACGAAACCATCACCAATCGTCCAACCAGGGAGTCCTGTTTGAGCGGCAGATGAGGTATACCCCCAAAGATAAGACCCAGTACCAGTATCACTTGAAATACCACTGACTAACCAGTAAGTGGTATTAGCGGTTAATGCTTGCGGAGTAGCCAGGGTAAAGGTGTTATTGGCGAGAGAGGTGGTAATGGAAGCCGGGTTAGTAAAACTGGTTAGCTGAGTGCCGGGGGTTCCACTGCTGTTGCTATAGAGACGAAGAAACAAGTTGGGATCGGCGGTGTTTTCTCTGAACAAAAGAGTAGCAGAATTAAGGTTATAACTGCTACTGCCAGTTGTAAAGCTTGATCCTTGCCAAATGTTAATGGCTACACCTCCTGTGCCATTATTTCCTTGAGATAAGTTCTCAACGAGGGTGACAGCAGAAGCTTGTTGTCCTAAACCTAGGGAAAGAAGGAGAGCAAGGCTACCCCCCCCCCGATTTTTGCCAGAATTTGCTGATTTTTGGTCATTTTTGGAAGTCCTAAATACAAAAAGGGTGAAATTGTTCTTGATTGATGGTCTATCTTCTGAGCATCTGCTCGGAAAAAAGGTTTGTAGTAACTTAGCGCAGATTAACTCGCTAGGTTGTACGGCCTCGTCCGCACAATACAGAATTTAGGTAGAAATGTCAAGTTTTTAAGATAGGTAGATGATAAGTAGGGTTTGCGGCAAAAAGTTTGTTGGTGGGGGCAGGGTGTGGGGTGTGGGGTGTGGGGTGTAGGGTTTTACCCATTTTCAGGCGGTCAATTACCTAATTTTCAGGGAAAAAGTGCCTAAATTTCCCCCCGATCACTCCCATATCCGGTACTTTTTGATTGACAAAAGGTCTAAAAGTCTTATCCAACAAGGTTTTT
>NZ_JAPZSZ010000150.1:0-4538 GCF_027532095.1 Microcystis sp. LE19-195.1E | reverse complement strand
AGGGTTCTTTTTTTGACTTGTTCTCCTTCTCGGTAGGACTCTCGAAGAAGAACAGCGGGGGGGGAATTACGGTTAGGAACTTTTTCTATATACATGGCTATCATTTTAGCAAATGGAGAGAATTCTTGTCCATTAAGAAATGTTACAAATTACATGGGTACATTAAGAAAAGTTAAGGGGTGTATCCATTGATGGATAAGGGTTTTCGGCTGTTATGGTACATATGTATGGGGAAAGTTCAGGTATACCAGTTCTATGGAATCTCAAACGTACTGACAGTTCCGACTCCAGCAGTCACTGTCCCCGAACCCACGCCCAGCCTTCTTGGTTTTATCACCCTGGGCGGTTTAATGCTAGGGGGTGCTGTCCGCAAAGCGAGGAAATAATGTCCCAGGGAGAGGAGACGCGGGTTTCCTCTCTCTTTTTTTGGGGGGGTTTTTTGATACCTTGGAGAAGTCAGAACCTACATTTCATCAGGGTTAATTCCAAGCGCTCTGAGCCTTTCAGCCAGCCGGATGGCTTTTTGTTCAGCCTCTTGTTTAGCCAAGCGTTCTTGAGCAGCGATCGCCTCAGCCTCTTGTTTTGCCAGCCGTTCTTGAGCAGCGATCGCCTCAGCCTGGTTCGCTCTTTCCTCAGCCGTTAGATAGCGATTTCCTGACTGGTCATACCAGTAAGTAGTCGTGCAAAATTAATTTCCTAGTCGAGACAGGAGACTCCGAGACGGGAGACTCCGAGACGGGAGACAGCTATTAGGGATCGGATTTGAGTTTTCAGTTCACTGTTTCCTCACACCAGAAGTCTGACGGAGTAGTGGCTTAGATGTGTAATTAATTTTGCTTAGGTACTTATAACCATTCCCGATACCAAGCAATATGTTCTCCTTTTTCATAACCCAGTGCCAAGCCAATTTCAGGCAACCAAACTCGATTATTCTCACTTTCTAGAAGTTCATATTTGCCTGAGATTAATTTATATACCTCTAATCTTTGTCGGTTTTTAAATCTTCCCCTTCTGCCACTCAAAGGATTGTATATTGCATAATACAGAATCCCCAGGGTTTGGTAATTTAAGAATTTTTCCTCATACTCACTATTAGACTTCTCGGAAATTACCTCTAAAAACCAAATCGGCAAGATATACTTTTCTTGCCACAAAACATAGCTTAACCGACCTCTTTCTCCCGTATCATGGTTGACTCCAACCGCTAAGAAGCCATCGGGGACAAAAGCTGATTCCTCTGGGTTGTAATAGACAGCCATATCTACCCCAAAATACCAATCATCTCGACTAGACCAAATTAAGGCCAATAAACTTAGCAGCAGATTGGGAATATCATTCTGTAACTGATTGTCCACTGGAGTTTCGTCGGAAGATGGCAATTCTTCGGCGCTGGGAAGAGGGCGATTTTTGTTATAGGTGAGGTTAACCATAGCTCCTGCAAGCGTGGTGTTTGATTACTGCCAATTCTAACAGAAAATTACGGTTTTATATTTCGTTGTTTTTGTGCGATCAAGTCTAAGCGATGATTGTTTTTCCTGGTTCCAAGGCTCTGCCTAATTGTCAACACATTATTCTTAAGATATTATCCAACAAGGTTTTTAGATTTATTCGGCCAGCCCTATTTAATGATCGCTACCGTTTTCCTGTACCGATCCTAACTGTTGACGCACATCATCGATCGCTAGATTTAACTGGGCAATTTTATCTTCCAAACTGCGGCGGGCCACTTCCATGCCTTCCTCTGGAGTCAAGCGCCCATTGCGGATCTCCTCTAAAAAAGCTTGATTATCACCATCTGCTAAACCGCGACGGCCGCGATTAGCCAACACTGTCCCCAAAACACCGCCCACTAAACCACCGACAATCGCACCGGCTAAAAAACCGCCCGTAAACCCATCTCGCTGACTCATAATCCCTTTTTCTCCTAATAGGTTCCAAAAGCTCGATCGCCGGCATCGCCCAATCCCGGCACGATGTAACCGCGGCTATTTAATCCTTCATCGATAATAGCCGTATAGATGTTCAAGCTGGGATAATTTTGACTCAATTTCTGTAAAGCCGGCGGGGCAGCCACCACGGAAATCAGGCGAATCAGGGCAGGATCAACGCCTCTGCCGGTAATTTCTGTCATTGCCATTGAAATTGATCCCCCCGTGGCTAACATCGGTTCGAGAATTAAGACTCTCGTGGCCGGATCAAAACTGGCCGGTAATTTATTTAAATAACAACTCACCTCCAGGTTTTCCTCATTTCTGGCCAAACCGAGGTGATAGGTACTAGCTAGGGGTAAAAGGCTTTGCGCCCCTTCCAACAGGGCTAATCCTGCCCTTAAAATCGGAACTACGGCGATCGGTACGCTAGGATCGATAAAAGTAGCGGCACATTCCGCTAGAGGGGTTTTAACGCTAGTTTCCAGCGTCGGTAACCATTGCCGCGCCGCTTCGTAGGTTAACCAGCGCCCTAGTTCCGTCATTGCTGTTTTAAACAGTACCGAGGGGGTATTTTGATCGCGGGCGATCGCCAGCCAATGCTTAACCAGAGGATGTTCGGGAACGTAGACGCGCAGTTGTAAAACCATGAAAACACTAGAACTCGATCGAGGGCTAAACTTTATCTTAAGCGAAAAAGCCTTCAGGAGTCAGTAATCAGTGATCACTGATCAGTAATCAGTAATCAGCAATCAGCTTTTTTCTCCCCATCTCCCCATCCCCCAACCCCACACCCCACTTCCCTAAAACCCAACCCCCACAACTAGGTTAAAATAAAAGCAAGCCAGAAGCTTTCGAGCGGCTTCTGACTTGGGGAATTTTAACGACGACGGGTTCTTTGTCGTCTCCGGGCTACTGCTTTACGCTTTCTCTTTTCTTGAGGGGTTTCAAAAAATTGATGCTTTTTGATATCCGCATAAATTCCCGCTTTCGCTACCTGTCGCTTAAAACGACGCAGGGCTGATTCGATCGCCTCGTTCTGACCAACTACCACTTGGGTCATTAACCTAATTCACCTCCTGTAATTGCTCTCTGCCTAAAAAATGCCAACTTCTCATTATAGCACAATCTAGGGTAAAAAGCGATCCAAGGCGGCCTTTAATTCTTCAATTTCTGTCTCGATACTACCTTCCTGGGCAGCCCTGGCAATACATTCGCTCAGATGTTCGTCGAGGATCATTCTGGCGACGCGATCAATCGCCCCGCGAATAGCGGCAATTTGCATCAAAACTTCGGGACAGGGACGATTTTCCGATACCATCGTCTTGATGCCGCGAATATGTCCTTCGATGCGCGAGAGACGGTTAATAATTTGCTTCAGGGAAGCTTCGCTATGGACGTGGGGAGTCCCTTTTGACTCGTGGTCATGTCCCGTCTCGTCGTGGTTGTGAAGGGGGTCGAAAGGGGTAATTTGATTAGTCAAGGGCTTACCGTCAATTCAGTTCTACTCTCTAGTGTGCCACAGTTGCGAACCCCAGTCCCTAGAATGGTTTTGTCTGGTTTGAATTTCCGTTCAGGGGTCTTCGGTTTGCCAATCGGGGCAATTTTCCTCTTGATTCCAACCGGAGGGATGAAATCCACAAATTAGACGCTCTTGCATAATTAATTTTTCAGGGTTCAAAAACGGCAAAAATAAGGATTCAATTGCCTAAAATCTGTAAATACACCATTTAATCGACTATTATTCATTCTTAATTCTCCTGACTACTGGCTACTGACTACTGATACTAAATCCTGTTTAGAAAGTATAGGGGAGCAGGGAGTGGGGAGCGGGAGTGGGGAGTGGGTTTTTAAAAGTTCGATTAGGAGTGAGAGATTGAAGCTGGTGATGGGATTTGAACCCGCGACCGGCTGATTACAAATCAGCTGCTCTACCACTGAGCTACACCAGCATTTTTGACCAACCAATTATAACACAAATAGGGCTTGCTGAAAAATTTTTTCCCGGGGCTCACAGGTGTAGGTATTTTACAAACCTGTGAAGACAAGACAAGGAGGACAAGGAGGGAAATCCGAATCTAATTCTTTTTTTTGCTACCTTTAATCGCTTATGAGGTAAGCAAAGCACGACGTTTTGACCAATTTTCAGCTATTTATTCCGAGAAATCGACTAAAAACATGGCCAGATAAGGATTTGAGAGAATGACATAAGAGTACAGGTTTTGGCTCTCATAGTAGGTTGATTCATGAATCAACCTACTATGACTGGACCTGGGGAGCAGGGTAGGGCTGATTCATTCATTGTGCTGCTTTCTTCTTCCTTGTCCACTTTCCCTCCTTGTCTACCTTGTCTCACTCCATTATAAATCTAAATGTAAAAAACCTATACCTATGAGGGTGTGGGGTGTGGGGCTGAGAGGGGGACAAGCGAGCTAGAAGGTATACTTTGCACAGCTATAACTTGCATTCTTTACTCAAAGACAATAATATAGTTTAAGAGTCATAATTAGAAGCAAAGCACTCATTGAAAACATGATTAACCTAGAATTCACGGAAGAAGAAAAGAACTCACTGTCTTAGGAAAGATTTCATCATCCCCATCCCCGGGTT
>NZ_JAPZSZ010000063.1:0-15564 GCF_027532095.1 Microcystis sp. LE19-195.1E | reverse complement strand
AATCGTTTCCATTGAGGGAAGGGCAAGTCCTTCGGTAAAGCTGCCGAATTTGGCACCGAGTCCACCAATTTGCTGACCTAATTCTTTGAGTTGTTTGTCAGTTTTCTTCTGTTGTTGGGCGTTTTCCTTTTGTTGTTGACTAACTTCCTTCAATAGTAGTTCAGTCTCCTTCTGTTGTTGACTAACTTCCTTGAGTTGTTTGTCAGTTTCCTTGAGTTGTCGGTCAGTTTCTTTTTGAGCGGTAGTTAATTCGGCTAAGAGTCGCCATACGTCTTCGGATGTAGTTGCCATAGATAATTTTTTCCTTCTGCTCTGGTCTATTGCTATTTTAGTCAATTGCGCCGATACTTCCTAATTTTTAACCCGCAATGATGTCTTTTTTGTCCAGTACATCTTATCCCATTTTAAGCGAACACTACCGTGCGATTAGCGTAAACCAAAATGCGATTTTGCAAGTGTAAACGTACCGCTCGCGCTAACACCCCCCTTTCTAAATCCTTACCTTGACGAATTAAATCTCCTACGGTATCGCGATGGCTAACTCTGACCACATCCTGCTCGATAATTGGCCCCTGATCGAGATCGGCAGTGATATAATGGGCGGTGGCTCCAATAATTTTTACCCCTCGATCGTAGGCCCGTTGATAGGGATTAGCTCCGGCAAAAGCCGGTAAAAAAGAATGATGAATATTGATAATATTGGGGAAAAAGTTAATAAAATCTGGAGTGAGAACCTGCATATATTTAGCTAAAATCACTAAATCTATCCGGTATTCCCGCAGTAACTCTAATTGTCTGGCTTCCTGTTCAATCTTGGTTTCGGCGGTAATGGGAATATGATGAAACTCAATACCGAATTGATTGGCAACTGAGTGTAATTCTGGATGATTGCTAATAATTAAAGGAATTTCTGCCCTAATTTCTCCCCCGTGTTGTCGCCATAATAAATCGAGGAGACAATGATCCTGTTTTGTCACCCAAATAGCTAGACGCGGGACAGTATCGGAAAAATGTAAGGACCAACTAGCCTGCAAAGGTTTGGCAATAGCGGCGAAAGCTGGTTCGATCATCCCACGGGGTAAATTAAACCCTTCTAATTGCCATTCTATCCGCATCAGAAACAATCCCGCCGAAAAATCCGTGTGTTGGTCAGCGTGGATAATATTGCCGCCATTAGCGTAGATAAAATTAGCGATTTTCGCCACCAGACCAATCTGGTCGGGACAAGAAATTAACAAGGTTGCAGTGGTACCAGTCATAAATTATCGGTGGCAAGAATTGACTTTTCTATCCCCTAATTGATTACAATTTCAGGCACTTCGTCCCTTTGACGCACAAAAAAGAGCATTTGTCAAGAGCGATCGCCGATTAAATTTCCAGTTAAACTGATAAAGTATTCTCTTGCTCAGAAGTGGCAAAATGCCGCTCGATCAGGGAGGGGACATCTTGGGGAGCTACCTGATTATAATGCTTTTTATCGGGCATAACCACCAGATTCGGCCCTTTTTTGCACTGTTTTAAACAGCCAGTTAATTTAATATTCACCGCTTCTCCCAGTCCTTTTTCCTCTAAACCACTCTCTAACCTTTGGCAGACTCTCGCACCGCCATTTTTCCAACAATCGGACTTCTGACAGATTAAGACGGTGGCTTTTTTAGCTTTTGCCAGGGCGACTTCTGGGGTTTTTTCGCCAGATAAATGCTCGATCCCTAGTACCCTCAGTTTTAATTTTCCCTTTTTTGAACAAAGACTACTTTCTCCCGTCACTTTTAGCCATGATTGGAGAGCAATATTGAGAGGTATGTGGT
Source organism: Microcystis sp. LE19-195.1E (assembly GCF_027532095.1). Lineage (NCBI taxonomy): Bacteria > Bacillati > Cyanobacteriota > Cyanophyceae > Chroococcales > Microcystaceae > Microcystis > Microcystis sp. LE19-195.1E. The sequence continues at coordinate 13,756 of NZ_JAPZSZ010000063.1, read as the reverse complement.
CTCGCAGTGTTTTTTCGGGCTTAAACCAATATTCTCGTTTATCAACACTGATTCTCAGGTATTTTACCTTATATCCGTCCTTAAGGACAAAACCGAGGAATTGACCGACCACTTGAAAGGGAACCATGGTAGTTGTAGATTTTGACATACTTTCTCACTTTTTACTCTCAGATTGCTAATTTTTCTCAAGGATTATACCCGCCAACAGGTTTCCAGCCAAGCGATTAAACAGCCTTGGGAAGCCTCTACCCATCGCAGGACAATCCACAGCTGTAAAAGTTGAGCGGGGCTATCGATGCGAACCTGCAAAAGCTTATGGAGCGAGCATTTATCTTCAATGTCCAGGGCCTGCAGCCGGTGGTAGAGCTGCCAGCGCTCCCAAGCACTAAGAGGGAAGATTTTCTCACCTTCCGATGGCAATTTGTCTATACTCATGGGGCTTTTAATTGAGAACTATTAGCAATATAACTCTAGGCTGATGTTCTCAGTATAACCGACAACTGCAAATAATTATCAATAACCTGAGGAAAAAAAGTTACTCGGTAGCGACGATCGGCTAAAATCTTGCTTGTCCGCTTTGCCGATCCCGGAATCGCTACCGCCTAGAATTGTCAAAGAGATAAAAATGGAGATAACAAGATTTATTGACGAAAATTATGGATAAAAAAGCTCAAAAAACCGATAATTCAGCAATTCTCTATTTTGATGGTGGTTCTCGCGGCAATCCGGGGAGAGCAGCCGGTGCAGCGGTAATAGTTTTAGCCGAGGGTAATTCCTTGACCACGACTAGATATATGGAGAGAGCCACTAATAACGAGGCCGAATACACGGGATTGATTATTGGATTGGAAAAAGCCCAAGAATTAGGCTTAAAAAGCCTAGAAATTCGCGGAGACAGTCAATTAGTCATCAATCAAGTTAAGGGAGACTGGAAGGTAAAAAGCGATAGTTTACGTCCCTTTTATCAGCGTGCTTGTCAATTAGTTGCCCGATTCGATCGCATTAGCTGGCGCTGGATTGAACGAGCTAAAAATAGTTTGGCTGACGCTGCTGCCAATCATTGTATGGATGCGGCGAAAAAATCGCCAGAAAAACCAAAGGAAGGCGAAACTAATCTCGATATTCTGCTCCAATCCCTGAAACCAGTCCTAAATACCGAAGAATTCGTTTTTTCTTCCCTAACAGCAACAGGACTAGAACAGCTACAATTAACCCCTATCTGCCAATTTCAGGAAGAGGAAGGCATAACGGTGATTATTCCCCGTCAGCAAGCCGATCGCAAGAATTTGCAGTACAAATATATTTATAGACAAATTACTCTTTCTGTGCATTCTAGTTTAGCGGCGGTGGGATTTTTAGCGGTAATTAGCGAGAAACTGGCCGAAGCAGCAATTAGCGTCAATGTCATTTCTGGTTATTATCACGATCATTTATTTATCCCTAGGGATAGGGTGACAGAAGCGATGGCTATTCTCGAAGAAATTAGCCGCTCATAACAGTTATCAGTTATCAGTTATCAGTTATCAGTTATCAGTTAGCAGATGTGAGTTTTCAATTCACTCATTACTGTTTACTGTTTACTGTTCACTGAAAAAACAGGATTTATTATTATTTGCTCTCCTCTGAGGAATTTTTCACCGTTTCTTCTAGGATAACTACCGGTTCTTTTTCCCGCTGCTGCGAGCGGATGATATCGATGGTACTTTTCAGCACACTAGCGATGGGAACTGCTATCAATAAACCGAGAATTCCTGCCACTTTACCCCCGATAAAAAGAGATAGGATAATCCAGACGGGATTAAGTCCGATCATGCCTCCCATTAACCGAGGGGCGATGACATTATCATTAATTTGACCGACAATAATGGTCAGGGTCAAAACTTTTAACCCTAACCAAAAATCTTGAAACATCAGTAGGGTACTAATGCCAATAATGGCAAAGGCACTGGCAAAAGGAATTAATGTAGTTAGACCGATCGCCACCCCGAATAATAGGGCATAATCAACCTTGAGAATCACAAAAACAAAAATTTGAGCAAGGCTGAGAATTCCCGCTAAAATGGTTTGACCGGCAAAATAGGTTTCAAAAGTTTGACGAATAATCGTTCTTAATTTGAGATTCCAGGGAGCAGGAATCCAGCTAAAAATTCCCTCCCAAATTTGTTCGCCATAGAGAACAAGAAAGACGGTTAGAACCAGAACAAATAGAATGTTTAGGATACTGTTGATAGTTCCCAGCACAAAGCTCAGTAATTGAGTGCTAAGAGTTTGTAAAACATTGGTTAGTCGTTCCGATAACTGGGTGATTGATTGCTCGATATAAATCGCATATTTCTGAGTTTTATCCCACTTTTCTAAATTTTGTATCTGTTCGGTTCCCGACTCGATCCACTGGGGCAAACTATTGATTAAACTGCTTAATTGTTCGACAATCTGGGGAATTAAAATTAAACCTAAAACAATCAAAATTAATAGGGCAATTAAAAAGACAATAGCGATCGAACCACTGCGATTAACCCCGCGTCTTTGCAGCACTTTGATGGGAACATCTAAGACAAAAGCTAGTAAACTAGCAGTGACAAAAATACTGACTAAGGGTTCTAGATAGCTAAATAATTGGAATAATAACCAACCATTGAGAAATAAGAGCGGAAAAACTAGACTTAGCCGCAACCAACGAGGTAGTTGCTTAAAAAGCTCTATCATATAACTAATTTTGTCCTGAGAGAGTATCGAGGTAAAAAGAGACTTTTCTAACCAGAAATCCTCTTTCAATCTAGCATCTCCTCGTTACTTTTCTGGTCCAAGCAACTCTGAAACTCTTATCCTAACTTTATGGAGCTAAGCGGATTCGAACCGCTGACCCCCTCAATGCCATTGAGGTGCTCTACCAACTGAGCTATAACCCCGCGAAGACCATTTTTGAATATAGCTTAAATAGAATTATTTTGTCAAGGGGTGACGAGAAAAAAATTTGTCACTGCCAAGGCGATCGCTGATAAGACAATGGTGAAACAATCGCCCCCATTTAGACAGGAGCCGGAATTTGGGTTAAATAGGTTAAACAGTGACCCATGAGGAAATAAACTACTAACATAGCTGCTGCCGCTGCTGCCACCAAGGTTCCCGCCAGCATCAAGGAAAACTCTTGCTTGTCGAACGCTTGCTGCATCAGATGCAATGACCAAGCCACAAGACCGAGGTCAAAGATGAGAATCGGAACTAACATATTTTAAATTTTGTTAACTTTCATCTATTCTAATACATAATTTTCCCCAGGGATAATCGGACTGAAGTTAAAAACAGGGATTTTTGCCGGTTTCTCGATCAGGGCTATCAGCCGTCGGCCGTTAGCTTTCGGTAATAGGTCTAAACCTTGCTCTTCTTGGGTTGCAGCCTGAAGAAATCCTTTTCCAGGAAAACCGACTCAATCACTAGATTAAGTTCTGCTAATCTTGCCCTCATTTTCGGGCTAACGCACGGGTACTTGTTGATTTTGCAGATAATTTTTGACCTCAGCGATGGTTAATTGACCATAATGGAGCAAAGAAGCCAATAAAGCCGCTTCTGCCCGCCCTTCCGTCAATGCTTCGTAGATATGCTGACAATTACCCGCTCCTCCCGAAGCAATCACAGGAATCTCCACCCTTTCAGCGATCGCTTTTGTCAAGGCCAGATCGTAACCCGCTTGCGTGCCGTCAGCATCCATACTGGTAACTAACAACTCACCCGCCCCGCGTTTTTCCACTTCTTGCGCCCATAATAAAGCATCAATACCCGTATTTTCGCGTCCACCCCGAACATAAACCTCCCAACCGGGGTTATGCCCATCCTTACGTCGTCTAGCATCGATCGCCACCACAATGCACTGTTTACCAAAGCGATCGCTGGCTCGATCGAGCAATTCCGGCTCGCGCACGGCAGCCGAGTTAATGCTGACTTTATCGGCCCCGGCTCTTAACAAATTTTTAATATTTTCTAAGGATTGGATACCGCCACCCACTGTCAGAGGAATAAAAACCTGTTCCGCCGTACGATAGACTACATCAATAATCGTGTCGCGATCTTCATGGGTAGCAGTAATATCGAGAAAAACCAACTCATCGGCCCCTGCCTGATTATACAAGCGGGCTAACTCCACGGGGTCGCCAGCATCCTGAAGATTGACAAAATTAACCCCTTTAACTACCCGACCTTTATTGACATCCAAACAAGGCAAAATCCGCTTCGCTAACATATCCTAGACTCTTGATTGTAACAATGGCCATCAAACGATCGCACAATTCCCCCCCGGCAGCCGAGGAAAATCTGCTCACTCCCAATCCCACTATAGAAGAAACGGAAAAAGCAGCAGCGCAGATTCGTCCGCAATCCCTAGAGGATTATATCGGTCAACAGGACTTAAAGGCTAATCTAAAAGTCACCATCGCCGCAGCCAAAGCTAGACAACAAGCGATCGATCATTTGCTATTCTACGGACCGCCGGGATTGGGAAAAACCACCATGGCTTTAATTTTAGCGGCCGAGATGGGAGTAAATTGCCGAATTACTGCTGCCCCCGCTTTAGAGCGTCCCCGGGATATTACCGGCATCCTGATCAATCTTCAACCCCGGGATATTCTTTTTATCGACGAAATTCATCGACTGAATCGGGTGACGGAGGAGTTATTATACCCAGCGATGGAGGATTATCGCCTGGATGTGACGATTGGCAAGGGTCAAGCGGCGAAAATTCGCAGTATTTCTTTACCTCCCTTTACTTTAATCGGTGCTACTACCAAAGTCGGCTCTTTAACTTCCCCTTTACGCGATCGTTTTGGCATGATTCAACGTCTGCGTTTCTATACAGTTGAGGAATTGACGGCAATTATTCTCAGAAGTGCTACTATTTTTAATATTCCCATTACTGAAGCGGGTGCGCTCGAAATTGCCCGTCGCAGTCGGGGAACTCCACGCATTGCCAATCGTTTATTAAAACGAGTGCGCGACTATGTGCAGGTGAAGGGAGAAACTATTATTAGCCCCCAGTTAGCCGATGAGGGATTAAATCAATTAAATGTCGATTCTATGGGTTTAGATTGGACCGATCGATTAGTATTAAAGACGATGATCCAACAGTTTCAAGGTAAACCCGTGGGATTGGAAGCGGTAGCGGCAGCCACGGGAGAAGATGCCAAGACGATCGAGGAGGTGTACGAGCCTTATTTATTACAAATAGGTTATCTTAATCGTACTCCCCGGGGTCGCGTGGTGACGGCAGCCGCCTACGAACATTTAGGTTTACTGGCGAAATTGCCGAAAAATAAGGATCGGAGTTTACCTTTGTTTGAGTTCTAGTTTTCTAGATAGGGCTGGCTGAATAAATCTAAAAACCTTGTTGGATTAAGACTTTTTCCGGGGGAAAATTCACACCCTACATCCAACACCCCACGCCCCACGCCCTGCTCCTGGTAACAACTTTTTGCCGCAAACCCTAATTACCTGGGTTTCAGCTTATCTGTGTCTTTAAATACTTGGTCGACCGCGTCAAATCACACAAGTCTTTAGATAAAGGTCGTATCATAATGATCGTAGTAAGTTACATTGTTGACATTGCTTGCCGCTTCTAATCTAGACTGTATTGGGATTTGTCAAAGCCAATTGCAATAGTGAGCTTTTATAGTCAATGATTTTTTAAGTCTGTTAACGCCCTATGTCTGTCCTAAATAAAGAAAATCTTAAACTAGAAACTCTTACCCTGTTTCAAAAATATCAAAAAACAGGAGATAATAAGTTACGGGATCAAATTATGGAGTTAAACCTAGGATTAGTCAGAAGGGAAGCTCATCATTGGGTTAATCAATGCCATGAAAATTACGAAGATTTAGTGCAGGTTGGCTGTATGGGACTAATTCGGGCGATCGAGCGTTTTGACAGCAGCAAAGGTCATGCTTTTAGCTCCTTCGCTATTCCCTATATTCGCGGCGAAATTCAACACCATCTGCGCGATAAAGGTTATACAGTTCGTATTCCTCGTCGTTGGTTAGATTTAGGCAGACAAGCGACAAATGTGCGTCGGGATTTCCAGGCCCTCTACAATCGTCAACCCAATGATACGGAAATCTCCCGCGCTTTAAATATTTCGAGCGAAGAATGGCAAGAGGTAAAACTGGCTTTCCAAAACCGTGAACCCCTCAGTCTCGATGTGACGGTTAATAACGATGAAGATAATCATACTTGTTTAAAAGACCTCGTTCCCGATCCCCGTTATCGCAGCTTTCAACTTTGTCAAGAGGATCGCATTCGTTTACAACAGGCACTGGCTCAATTAGAAGACAAAACCCGTCATATTCTCGAATTTGTCTTCCTTAAGGATCTTACTCAACGGGAAACCGCCGAACAATTAGGCATTAGTGTTGTTACCGTCTCCCGTCGGGTGAAAAAGGGTTTAGAAATGCTCAAGGAAACTATGGTCCAGGAAGCATTTTAGCAAAATTATCGGTTCTCATCAGTAGTCGTGCAAAATTAATTTCCTGGTTGAGACTCCCAGACTCCGAGACTCCGAGACAGCTATCAGGGATCGGATTTGAGTTTTCATGCCAAATCCGTTTTTAATAGCATCATTAACTCCAAATCCAACTTTAAAAACTCGGTTATGGATTGTTTCTCCCCGCTCCCCGCAACGCCGATAATATCATACCTCGACTCTAGCCAGAACTGTCCGTGCGGCTCTGAAATACTCCCAGCTTATCTTTGCTCCAATAGCAAGTAATTCAAAACCCCAGCTAAATATTCATACTGCTCGATCAAATTATAGTAGTGAGCAGAAATCCTCACAATTAATGATGCTTCTCCCCAAGGAATTATCGGCACTTCAATCTGATATTTTTCCCACAGTTGTCTAGATAAATCTTCTGCTGCCCAAGCATAACTAGGAATTAGAATTGAAGACATTGATCCGATCATTGATTCTGGACAGGGATAATTGACCTCTAAGGCATGACAAAGCAAATTTCTGGCTTTTAAAACCAAATTACGATTCCTCGCCATCAGACCCAGTAAACCATCAATAGAGAGAGAATTTAAAAACTTGATCGCTTTTGGCACTGATAAATAAGCGGTGGGATCATCAGTTCCCATCCAAGCAAATTCTAACTGAAAACGGGAGCGATCTTGTCGAGGGGAATTCGCTCCATGGCTAATAGTTAAAGGTCGAATTATTGCCTGTTTATCCCCGCGCACATAGAGAAAAGCAGCCCCCTTGGGACTACATAACCACTTATGACAATTAGCAGTATAATAGGTGGGATTAATTGCCCCGATATTAAGGGGTAAAAAACCTAAAGCATGAGCGCCATCGATGAGAGTATCAATGCCCCGATTATTTAATTCTTGCACAATTTCTGCGATTGGCCAAATTAGGGCCGTGGGACTGGTGACATGATCTAAAACTACTAATTTTGTCTGGGGAGAAACTGATGCTAAAATTGCTTGACTAATTTCTAAAGGGGACTGCACGGGAAAGGGAATTTTAGCGATAATTACCTTTAAACCCCATCTTTTAGCTATATGTTTAACTGCATTAGCACAAGCATTATAGGTTTGATCGGTGATCAGAATTTCCTCATTTTCCTGAAAAGTTAAGGAATTTAATACCGCATTCACTGCTGTGGTTGCATTGGGAACAAAGACTAAATCATCGCTATTTACTCCCACTAAATCCGCTAATTTTTGCCTAGCAATATCTAATAAACCCTCTAATTCTCTCCCCAAAAATGCTAAAGGTTGCCTTTCCATTCGTTCCCGTAATTGTTGCTGATAATCCAGGACGATTCTAGGGGTGGCACCATAGGAACCATGGTTGAGAAAATAAATATTATCGGGAATTAACCAAGAATTTTTGGACATATTGAATTAATTTAAAATTATTCAGAACTAGAAAAAATAGCTGAAAAATTGCCTATGGTATTCAGCTTCTGACTAGCTAAGTAGTCGGACATAAATTCTGTTGTCTATCTTAAGAAATGTAAATTGCCGCAATTCTTACTGACGACCGACTCCTGACGACCGACTCCTTACCCCACAGTTAACTTTACTTTTGTCCAACTACTTAGTATATTTATGACAACCACCCATTTTAGATTAATTTCCCATGGTTTGAAAACGATGGATAATTTCAGTGACAAAAGTTTCTCCATCTATGAGAGGATGATTTTCTGATGCAAAGATAGCTTTATCTATTTTTTGCCGAATATCTTCTCTCCATTCTGCATCAGTTTGTTCGTATTCATCGAGTAACTGCAAAGCAAAGTCGATGACTTCTTGGGGAGATTGATATTTTCCCGTTTTCACTTTCCGTTGAATTAGATGCTCTTGTTGTCGGGTAAGATGTACGTTCATAGGTATTATGATCATCTACTGAGAAAATCAACTTTATCTTAATTTTAAGCTAAATATCGACAAAAAAAACTCTCCGGGAAAAAGGAGAGAGGAGAGAACGAGTTAGAAAAAATTATTAATGTAACCATCCTTTCAGACGACGCGCGACTTGAGGACGACGTAATTTTCGCATCGCTTTACTTTGAATTTGACGTACTCGTTCGCGAGATAAATTGAACATTCCTCCCACTTCCTCTAGGGTATAGGGTTGACTGGTAGCTAAACCATAACGGAGGGAGATAACATCTTTTTCCCGTTCCGTGAGAACATCACTTAAAACTGCGAAAATTTCCTGACGCATCATCATCTCATTCATTTTATCTTCGGGAAGTTGTAGATCATCATCTTCCAACAGATCCACTAATTCCGTATCTTCTCCTTTCCCTACACGATGATTTAAAGAGAGAGATTGACGACGCAATTGTAATAATTGCCGCAATTGTTCGGGAGTCATTTCTAACGCTTCTGCGAGTTCCCGTTCATTGGGATTGCGCTGTAAATCTTGCTTGAGAATGCGCTGCGCTTTTTTGAGTTTATTGAGTTTTTCGACAATGTGAATCGGTAAACGAATCGTACGCGCATCGTTAGCAATGGTGCGGGTGATTGCTTGTCGAATCCACCAATAAGCATAGGTAGAGAATTTATAACCTTTATTGGGATCGAATTTTTCGGCCGCACGGTTGAGTCCGATCGCACCTTCTTGAATTAAATCTAAGAAAGGAACCCCGCGATTTAAATAGCGTTTAGCGATAGAAACCACCAAGCGCAAATTAGAACGAATCATTTTCCGTTTAGCTGTTCGTCCGCGATAAAGACGGTTTTCCAGTTGACGTTCATTATCTAATTGTAAAGCGATCGCCCATTCCGTTTTCGTCGGGGGACGATGTAAATTTTCTTGTAGTTTTTGGCGCACTTCTTCCGCTTCCATCAGAAACTTAACCGAGTAGGCTAATTCAATTTCTTCTTCCGCATTAAGCAGGGGATAACGGGCCATTTCTTTAAAAAATGCTCCAACAGTATCTTCATTGCTGCCTTTATCGTATCCAGTTCCACTACCCCCACGAGTGGTTTTTAGGGTTTCCGGTAAAGGTTCAGTCAGATCTTCGTCAGTTCTTTCAGCAAAATCCACGCTGTCTAGTTCTAAAGGATTTGTCTCCAGGGCAATGATTTGATTAAAATTATCATCAGAGGCTAGTTTAGAGATTTTCATAAGCAGTTATGGATGGAGTGGGGTTATAATAGCGGGGAAAAACTCGGTTTCTCCCAATGGGCTGATTGTTACATTGAATTTTCGGGGAGCAGATTTTTTAAACGTTTTCTTAATTAATGGCGGCAATTTCTGGGATATAATTGCGCGATTCTGTGTCGATGGTTACAAATCGCCGAACCAGATAATCAGATTTTCTGGTGAATAGGGGAGACTTTTAGGTTTTCCACTTATACAATCTAACTAAGGTTTTTGGTATTTGACTAGGTAAAGATCACGCTTCTTAACAATCAAGATAGCAGTCAGCTTTTTATGACTATTCTTCGCTTTTTTTATTGATAACTATTCTCAAGTTTTGACTAACTATGCTTTGATTCAATAGCTAATAGTCAATAATTATCATTAACTTTATCAATGCTTAAGGGTGGACAAAAATTCTTTTGGGGAGACTGCAAGAGCTAAAAATCAAAATTTGTGGGCAAAAAAGCAATATTTAAACTGTTTTTAGAGAAAATTAGCTATTTTTATTCCCCTCAAGCTTTAAACTATAATTTAAATACCTCATTCTCCCCACTTGCCACTTGCCACTTGCCACTTCCCACTGATAACTGATAACCATGCTCGATCGCTGTGCTACTCTAACTGTAGCGGAACCTCGCACACCTTACCAATTAACCACAACTGGGCAACCGTGGTTAGAGGTTTTGGTCGATCGCCCTTATCCTAGAGATAGTCAAGAGGATCAGCAAATATTAACCTATAGTGTCCCCCCGGATTTAACGGTAGAAATTGGCGATATTTTAAGCGTTCCCTTCGGTTCTCAGGTAATTGGGGGAATTGCTCTTAGATTTCTCGAAAATTTGCCCGCAGGACTAGAAGAAAATCAAATTCGTCCCGTGGAAGATGTGATTGCTAAGGGCTTTTTCCCCGATAATTATTGGCAGTTATTGACGAAAATCGCCCAATACTACGCGACGGATTTAATCACCGTTGTTCGCGTCGCTTTACCTAAGGGTTTACTGCGAAGTTCCCAACGTCGCATCAGATTAAAACCAGAAGCTATTCCCCCCGGTGGGGAAGTTTTTTGTACTCCCCTCTCCCGTCAGATTTTATCCCTGCTCAAGAATCAAAAAGAAGGCGATTATTCGGCGAAATACCTGCAAGAAAAAGTCAAAAATGCTAATTACGGTATTCGAGACTTAGTTAAGCGCGGTTGGGTGGAAAGTTATCTAGAAGCACCCAAAAGTCCCAATATTAAACAAAAAAAAGCCATTACCCTGCTAATAACCGACTTTCCTGCTGATTTAACCGAAAATCAGCGCAAAATTGTCGAAATTCTCCGTCATCAGGGAGGAGAAATGTGGCTGCCAGAATTGGCACAACTTGCGGGGACAAAACATTTTAAACCACTAATTGACAAGGGTTATGTGGTGATTGAGGACCGGGAATTTCTGCGCTTATCCTCGGCGATTATGAGCAGGGATCAACCAAAAACACTCACTTCTAGTCAAAAACAAGCCCTAGAAGCCATTCAAACCCTGAAAGGTGGTGAAAGCGTCCTCTTACACGGAGTGACGGGATCGGGTAAAACAGAAGTCTATCTACAGGCGATCGCACCTGTCTTAGCAGCGGGTAAATCTGCCTTGGTTTTAGTCCCCGAAATTGGATTAACACCGCAACTAACCGATCGCTTTGTGGCCCGTTTTGGCGATCGAGTCTATGTTTATCATAGCGCCCTCTCGGAAGGAGAAAGATACGATACCTGGCGACAGATGTTGACAGGAACCCCGCAAGTCATTATCGGGACGCGATCGGCGATTTTTGCCCCTTTACCCCACCTAGGCATGATTATCCTCGATGAAGAACACGATAGCAGCTTTAAACAAACCCAATTACTCCCCACCTATCACGCGCGTACCGTGGCTAAATGGTGCGCTCAATTAAACCATTGTCCCGTAATTTTAGGCTCGGCCACACCATCCCTAGAAACATGGCTAGAATCCCAAGTTAATCCTAGTCTTTACCTATCTTTGCCCGATCGCATCCAAAATCGCCCCTTACCCCGGGTGGAAATCGTCGATATGCGACGGGAATTGCAACGAGGCAATCGTTCCCTGTTTAGTCAATCCCTGCGTTCATCTCTGGAAACCCTGCGCGACAAGGGAGAACAGGCAATTTTATTCGTCAGTCGTCGGGGACATAGTACCTTTGTATCTTGCAGAAGTTGCGGTTATGTGCTGGAATGTCCCCACTGTGATGTCTCTCTCTCCTACCACCACACCGAACCGGGAGCGCAAGAATTACTCCGCTGTCACTACTGCAACTATGGTCGCATTCATCCGAAACAATGTCCTGAATGTGGTTCTCCCTATCTAAAATTTTTCGGTACTGGCACTCAGCGAGTCACCCAAGAATTAAGCAAAGAATTTCCTGATTTGCGCTGCTTGCGTTTTGATAGTGATACCACCCGCAACAAAAATGCTCCCCGGGAACTATTAAAACTATTTACTGATGGTGAATTCGATGTCTTAGTCGGAACCCAAATGCTCACCAAAGGATTAGATATCGAGCGAGTTACCCTAGTGGGAATTATGGCTGCCGATGGTTTACTTTATCACTCCGATTATCGCGCCTCCGAACGCGCTTTTCAAACCCTCACCCAAGTAGCAGGGAGAGCAGGAAGGGGAGAAAGAGAAGGAAAGGTAATTATCCAAACCTATACCCCTGAACATCCCGTGATTAGAGCAGTGCAAACCCACGATTATGAGGGTTTTGTCGAGACGGAATTAATGCACAGAGAGAGTTTAAATTATCCTCCCTACGGCAGTTTAGTCTTAATTCGCTTTAGTGGTTTAGATGGGGAAGCAGTCCAGAAAAGTGCCGAAAATGTCGCAGAGGAATGTGTTAATAATTTGGGTTCCGATTGGGATATTTTGGGACCTGCACCCGCAACAATTATGCGCGTGGCTAACCGTTATCGCTGGCAAATTCTGTTAAAATTATCAGGAGAAAAGGCGGATATCGGTGGTATTTTGCGTCCTTTGAAAAGCTTAGTTTTACCCAAGGTAAGTATGGCGATCGATGTGGACCCCTTAACTATAGAATAATCAAGGTTGAATGAGATGATCGCCATTGCTCACGGATGCAACCAGTTATCTAAATCCGTCAAAGTGTCAAAGTCTAATAAAGCGAGTCCTAAGTCTTCTAAGCGCTCCACAGGAAGGTTACGGATGGTTTCTTCTAGATTTTGCGGTATTTCCCCGAAACGTCGTTGAAGAAGTCTAATAACAAGATTGGCTTCTTGAATTCTACCCTGTTCAAGACCCTGCTGTACACCTTGCTGTAGTCCTCTTTTCAGTCCCTCTTGAATCGCTTGTTCCCTATCCTGTTGGTAAAGTGGAGCTAAACGCATAATAAACTCCCTATCCTCCTGTGTTTTTTTCGATAACGCTTCTAAATTTCTACTCAGATTATACAATAAGTTTAAAGAAGCCGATTTTAGGGGAGCATTCGGTGATAATCTCTCTAATTCATCGATAGCTCTCTCTCTTGTTCCTCCTCTACCCAATAATCTTAGCCATAATGTCTCTGGGATTGCGGGTAATTGATGAATGACGACAATAGCTGTACCTAAACCCTCCGGGAGAAAATAAACCCCTTCTCCCCAATTGGGTTGTAATTGAGCCGTAAACAGGGATAAAATGCGCTCACTAGCTGTGGGAGTGAGAATCCACAACTTAGGTATCTCCTCCTCTGATATTCTCTGTTTATTTCTCTTTGCTTCTCTGTGGAAGATTTCACGGATAGCAAAGCGCTTGGACAGACAATCATTGATACCATCAAGGGTAATCCCATTGCGATAGGGTTCCAATAAACAGGGATTTTGGCATAATTTGCCTAATAGTCCCAACTGAGGGGGAATTGCCTCGGTATTAGGACTAAAATACACATCAATTTCTTTAATTTCTGAGGTGACTTCTTTACTGACAACTACTGTACCGTAGGGAGAAAGAAGGGTTTCTAAGAAGTCTTTGCTAAATTTATCCCAAATAAAGCGCGTCACGGATGCAACCAGTTATCTAAATCCGTCAAAGTGTTAAAGTCTAATAAAGCGAGTCCTAAGTCTTCTAA
>NZ_JAPZSZ010000019.1:0-3209 GCF_027532095.1 Microcystis sp. LE19-195.1E | reverse complement strand
TTGATCACGTTAGATTGACTATTCCCTTGATAGAGAGGTTGACCTTTAATCACCATCACATCGGGATAGGTGTAAATACTATAATCTGACAGCCATAAACGCACCGTTTCCATGTAGGTATAATAATCTTGATTATTGATATTTAAGGGAAAATTACGGCAAAAATTTAGACAAATCTGATTGTGATTAGTGGTGGCTCCTACCATTGGGATAATTTCTCCTTGACGATATTCATTTTTATCTTCGGACGTTTCCTCTAGGGCGAGATATTCTTCGGGAGTATAATATTTAGTTTCAGTAGTGGTTAACATTTTTGACTCTCCTTCCTATTCTATTTTCTAAGATACTGCATTTCTCTAAAAAGAGACAAAGTTATCCTTGAGCAAGGTTATCAATTGAGTGGCTCGGATCATATTTTTTGCTTAATCTCTGGCAAAAAATGCTGAGAAATCCACAATTAAAAATCTAACTATCAAAATTGCTCACTTCAAGGGTTAAGATAAACTAGATAAATAGTTTTATGTTTAGTTTCTCCTATGTTTAACTGGTTCCGTCGTCAGAAAGTCCAACCCGAACAAGCACCCCCTGCACCCGTAGAGGAAACCCCCAGCGAGGCAACCAGTCAGGAAGACTATTTAGATTGGGCCAAAAAAGCCTTTAAAAATATTCAAGAGAAAAAAGCCACGGCCGAGGCCGTCGTGAGCGAAACCCCTGAGACATCTATTGCTGAAACCGAACCTCTGCAAGAGGAAGAACCGGTTAAAGAAGAAGAAACCGAGGATAATACCCCCGCATGGCTGAAAAAATCCGATCGCCTCGAAATTCTCAAAGAAACCGCCATCGAAACCCCTACAGAACCAGATGAGGACTTTATCTGGTCCGCCAAAGTTTTAGCCAATCAGGGACGACAAGCAGAGGACGTTTCGGAAGAAGAAATCACTTGGTTAAAAAAATTGCGTCAGGGTTTAGGCAAAACGCGCCGCAGCTTGGTCAATCAGCTTAAGGCCGTGGTCGGTCAGGGTCCCCTCAATCAAGATGCGGTGGAGGAAATCGAAGCTTTATTGCTTCAGGCCGATGTGGGGGTAGATGCCACCGATTATATTATCACTACCCTCCAAAATAAGCTAAAACAGGAAGCTTTGCCCCCCGAAAAAGCGATCGAATATCTCAAAGAAATTATCCGCGAGATTTTAGATGCACCTTTAGCCAATTATAGCAACCCCGGTTTTGAGCCAGAAAAAGGCAAATTAAATATCTGGATGCTCACAGGAGTTAACGGAGTGGGTAAAACGACGACTATCGGCAAATTAGCCCATTTATCTAAACAATCTGGCTATAGCTGTATGATCGCCGCTGCCGACACCTTTCGCGCTGCTGCCGTGGAACAGGTGAAAGTTTGGGGAGAGCGATCGCAAGTCGAAGTAATTGCCAACCCGGGCAAAAATACCGACCCGGCCGCCGTGGTGTACGATGGCATCGAAGCCGCTAAATCCAGGGAGGTAGAATTACTCTTAGTGGATACGGCGGGAAGATTGCAGAATAAAAAGAACTTAATGGCAGAATTAAGCAAAATTCGCCGCATTATCGACAAAAAAGCTGAGAGTGCCGTGGTGGAATCCCTTCTAGTTCTCGATGCCACTTTAGGACAAAACGGGCTGCGACAGGCCGAGGTTTTCTCGGAAGCTGCCCAATTAAGCGGCGTGATCCTGACTAAAATCGATGGTACAGCTAAAGGGGGTGTTGCCCTTGCCGTGGCGCGTCAGCTTAACCTACCGATTCGCTTTGTTGGCGCTGGGGAAGGAATCGAGGATCTGCGGCCCTTTTCCAGTTACGAATTCGTGGAAGCTTTACTGAGTGGCGATTAATCTCACCCCGCCTATCTTTCATAATCTTTTCATGGTTGCTTCATAATTGTCTCATTTTTAGTTATGCTAGAACTGGAGACTCAGGGTAACAACTATGCAAACGACAATTACAGTTAGTCATCTAGGAGTATATTATCGCGGCGTGGAAGCCCTACGGGATATCACCCTGAAAATTCATCCAGGACGATTAACTGGTATTATCGGTCCCAACGGTGCGGGCAAAAGTACCCTGATCAAAGCCATGCTAGGATTAATTCCCGTACAACAGGGAACCGTTAACTATCAAGGGCAATCTCTACAGCAACAACTGGATAAAGTCGCTTATGTTCCCCAAAGATCTCAAATCGACTGGACCTATCCCGTCACCGCTTGGGATGTGGTAATGATGGGGAGAGTCAGAAAAACGGGTTGGTTTCGTCCTTTTTCCCATATTAGTCGTCAACAGGCTTTAAATGCCCTAGAACGGGTGGAAATGGCTGATTTACGCCATCGTCCCCTCGGTCAGCTGTCGGGGGGACAACAGCAAAGAGTCTTTTTAGCCAGAGCTTTGGCCCAAGAAGCGGAGATTTTCTGTTTTGATGAACCTTTCGTCGGGGTAGATCAAAAAACCGAGGGCATCCTTTTTAATATCTTCGGTGAGTTAGCCCAAAAAAATAAAATTGTCCTGGTGGTTAACCATGATTTAGGCGAATCTATCACCCATTTTGCTGATTTAATCCTCTTAAATAAAGAATTGATCCTCGCCGATCAACGGTCTAAGGTCTTAACTGATTTTAATCTCCGGCGCGCCTATGGGGGTAAAGTCTCCTTCTACGATGCCATGACACCACCAGATCATCGAAAATTTGGGTCTGAAACCCCGTCGTTCTACGACGGCTTTACTGTTAAATATTAGCACATTTACGAAATATATGCTAGAATGTGAGACATGGAAAAAGCCTATTCGTTTCGATTTTACCCCACACCCGAACAAGAGTCGCTATTGCGGCGCACTTTGGGCTGTGTAAGATTAGTTTACAATAAAGCTCTCCATGTCAGAACACAAGCTTGGTATGAAAGACAAGAAAGAGTAGGCTACGCTCAAACTTCTTCAATGTTGACCGATTGGAAAAAACAAGAAGAATTAGACTTTTTAAACGAAGTAAGCTGTGTACCCTTACAACAAGGGTTAAGACATTTACAAACAGCTTTCACTAATTTCTTTGGCTCTTCGGGAATTGTTATGCAAATAATTAACTTAAAATAAAATTCGATGAGAGCGCCTACGCTCAAAAGTAGCTGAAATCCATACAGGGAAGGACTTAAGGCACAAACAGGTTAATACCAAAAGATAGACAATTGAGT
>NZ_JAPZSZ010000325.1:0-4361 GCF_027532095.1 Microcystis sp. LE19-195.1E | reverse complement strand
TTAGCTAAAGTAATTGGTTCTTCGTTACTTGGGATGGTTCGATAGGGGGGCATAAATCGACTAAATCCTTATCTGGTAAGAGACTTAATTGATTAGTTCGCTCTAGATCAAAAACAATTGACAAAAATCGCTAAATGCCTTGCTATATAATGGTTCCATCCCTTATAACCCCCGTCCATTGCATAACACAAACCGAAGAGCCGTTTTTAGCTTGTAATCATTTGCTTGAATCAATGAGCATGGTGCGTTCCCCCAAATCTATCGCTGCAGCGGTAAGACCCGCATCAGGGAACGCACTCTACTAGATCTGCACTACGTTTTTGGAGTAGTGCCATTCTTTTGCTTGCTCCTCACGAAGACTGCCTTATTTTTTCGCTGAATCTCGAATAAGTCAATAGCCTCGAACAGGCCACTCAACTTTGCATATCCGTAGTTGCGTGGGTCAAAAGATGTCTGATTTGCTATGTGTCCGCCAATCTCTGCCAAATTCGACCAACCATCATCGTCTAGAGTGCTAGAAACAGCGCCCCTCAATAAACTGATTAATTTGGTGTCTTGCTTCAACTCTTTACCAGTTTTCTTCACACTTGCAGAAACTTTGGAAGTCTCCTCAGAATTTACTGCTTGATCAATAGTTTCTAGGTATAAAAATGTTGAACACGCATAAACAAAAGGCAATGGTGTTTTCTTCTCGCCAAATCCATAGACTTTTAAGCCATTTGTCAAAATTCGCATCACTAAAGGAGTAAAGTCACAATCGCTCGACACGATTGCAAAAGCATCCAACTGTTGTGTATACAGCAAATCCATTGCATCAATAATCATTGCAGCATCAGTAGCATTTTTGCCCTTCGTATAGTCGAACTGTTGGACGGGGCGAATAGCGTATTCGTGCAAACACTCCTCCCAAGCTTTCAGCGCAGGACTTTTCCAGTTTCCGTAAGCCTTACGAATATTGGCAACTCCATACTTTGCAATTTCAGAGATGATCGCCTCAATTTTTGATGCAGGGGCGTTGTCTGCATCAATTAGCAGTGCAATTTTTGATTCTGATTGCAGCATATTGCTCCAGGTGTGCTGATCACTTTAATTTTTGAACTCGAACAGAGACTTTTCAAGTATGCCCCAACCGATAACCTAAGCCATCTAACTATTAATTATACAGAAACTTTCCGAATAACCAGAGTAAGGATATGGGGAAACTTTCGACATATCACCCCGTTTTGTAGATTCCTGACAATCAGCTGAGATACAAAGAACTTTTCAGGGACCATAGCACGAATTATAATTCTTGAGGCAACTGAGCAGACTAACTAAAAGTTGCGATGGCGGAGCAAATTCTTTCTCTACTCTTGTACCTAATTCTCATTTTAACGACTTTTTGGTTTATTAGCCCCCAAAAAAAGCCCCGTAGTCATCCCGCCTATCATCTTGCCTGTTTACTAGAAGATGCTCCTGAAAGCTCTTTAAAGGGTCAATTTTATACCCTGGCTACTCCCTTGGCTACCCCGACGCCTGTACTGTTCCCCAGGTGTGGCGCAGTGTATATAGGCAGTCTCTGGCAAAACCGGATGTTAACTATTGGCAATGGCGCAGTATGCCCGAAAATGAGCAGTTTTGTCGGGAATTACGGGAATTATTGCGATTGAATCCGGCTAGAGGTTACGCTAAGGAAATTCTGGAAAGTCTCGCCTTGGGTCAAGATCCTTTTTATCATCTTTACTGGGATCTAAAAGCGATCGCTCATGGTAACTTTAACACTATCGGGACTAATAAACTAGCTGAGGGCAGATTTGCCCAGCGAGATTTGCGAACTCATCAGCAAATGCGGAGGGATTTTCGTCAATGGCATTTACAAGCTTGTGAACAGTTGGGAAAAGAGCGGGTTAAAGCGGTTTATCGGGTGTGTTATGGGTCAGATTGGTCATTAATCGCCCAAATTCTCTATCCTTCGCCTCGTTCCTTGGCCGTGATGATTATAGAGTCGGCTAATCCCGTTTGGTGGCGAGTTTTGGGGATTACTCCTTTTAGCACGACTAACCGGATTGAGAATAATTATAAAACTCTCTTGTGTTATTGGCATCCCGATCACAATTCCCATCCCAATGCGACGGAAATCACCGCCCAGCTTAATCGCGCCTACGATTGTTATCAATGTTTTCAGGAGATGAGTAGTCAAGATAATGCACCTTTGTGGACGAAAATCCGTCGCTGGATTCCTTAGACTTGACTCTAGTTTTTCCCTTGACTTTTTCCTTAACAAAAGAATGTTAGTCTAGGAACAATTTATGACCACGCTTGCACTCTCAGGGTAATGAATCTAGTGCTTTTAAACAATCGCTACCAAATTGTTAGTATCCTTGCTAGGGGGGGATTTGGGGAAACTTATATCGCTGTCGATACGAATATGCCTTCTCAACGGCGCTGTGTGATTAAAAAATTGCAGCCGGCCATTCAAAGTGAGGGGATGCCAGAATGGTTAAAAGAACGTTTTCAGAAAGAAGCAAGCGTTTTAGAGGAATTGGGGGAACAAAATCGCCAAATACCCCGTTTATACGGTTATTTTGCCCAAGATAATCATTTCTATCTCGTGCAGGAATGGATTGAAGGGGAGACACTAACCCAAAAACAGCAACGACAGGGAAATTTATCCTCCTCAGCAGTGCGGACGATTTTAGAGAATTTGCTGCCTGTTATTGATTTTATTCACAGTCGCCGCATTATTCACCGGGATGTGAAACCCGATAATATTATCTTAAGAAATAGTGATAATTTGCCCGTTTTAATCGATTTTGGGGTAATGAAAGAAGCAGTCGCCACCTTACTCGATCCTACGGGAAAAAGTGCCTATTCGATCGCCCTTGGCACCCCCGGTTATATGGCTTCGGAACAGGCTGCCGGGAGACCGGTCTTTTCTAGTGACCTTTACAGCCTAGGCTTAACGGCGATTTTTTTATTAACGGGAAAAACTCCCCAATATCTAGAAACTGACTCGCGCACGGGGGAAATTCTCTGGCGACAGGAGGCAGAAAATGTTAATCCTAATTTAGCTATGGTAATCGATCGAGCGATCCGTTTTCATCCCCGCGATCGGTTTGCTACTGCTAGGGAAATGTTAGCAGCTTTGGCAGAAATATCCCCCGATTTGTCCACCCAACCGACTATCGCAGTTTCTCCCCATAGTCCCCGATTAAAGTCCTCTACACCCCCAAAACCAACCGTCTCCCCCACTGTGGTTATTCAACCCAATTCTGGGGAAAAAAAGAATCCTTGGCTGTGGATTTTGCTGATTTTTGCGGTGACAATTGGGGCTTTTGCCCTAGGATATCGGGGATTTATGGCTCTTTTACCCAAAAATGAGGAAATTGAACCATCACCAACTCTCGAACCTTCTCCTAGTCCTGATGTCATTCCTCCTCCCTCCCAAGATTTTCCCCCTATCCGACGACCTTATCGTCAACGGACTCCCATTTATTCCCCGACTCCTACCCCATCCCCAACTCCTACCCCAGAGGTGATTCCTAGTCCAGAAGTGACTCCAGAATTAACTCCTAGTCCCACCCCAGAAGAAGTAATTCCTATTCCTGTTCCCCTTCCTGAAACGGAGCCGAGTCCTCAAGTTTCTCCCCTTCCTTCTCCTTCCCCTTCTCCTTCCCCTTCTCCTTCTCCTTCTCCTGTTCCAGAGGTGATTAATCCCCCGGTTAATGAGGATAAAATTGAACCGATCGCTCCTCCTGTTTTATCACCTTCTCCTCTTCCCACGGTGGAAAATAGTAATTAATCTAAGTAGGGTTTGCTGAATAAATCTAAAAACCTTACAGGAAAGGGCTTTTAGCTTGATTGAGAGCTTCCCAAATGCACTTAAATCTGCTAGAATCTCTTAAAACCCTTGCATCACCCTTGCATCACCCTTCCATCTTCTCTAATTAGTGCTAATGTACCGTAAAAGCGAGTTACCCTCAACCCCACCAGAAAACTTCGAGCTGCCCTTTGAGGGGAAATTATCCCAAGATAATCGTTGGGTAATTATGGCCAACCTCATTCCCTGGTCAGAATTTGAAGCGGAATACGCATCACTTTTTTCAGAAGAAATGGGTGCGCCCGCCAAAACATTTAGGATAGCAATGTCCGCCTTAATTATTCAAGAAAGATTAGGAATAAGCGACAGAGAAACCGTCGAACAAATTAGGGAAAACCCTTACCTACAATACTTTATTGGGCTAACAAACTATCAAATAGAAGCCCCATTTGATGCCTCAATGATGGTATATTTTCGGAAAAGAATTAAGTTAAATCTCCTCAACAAAATTAACCAAGAAATGGTGAAAAAAGGACGAGAAATTCTCGAAGACAAAGAATCT
>NZ_JAPZSZ010000024.1:0-11268 GCF_027532095.1 Microcystis sp. LE19-195.1E | reverse complement strand
TAGACCTCTTGCAAAAGTCTTAAGTCGATCCTTGTACAGCAACATTTTTGAAGATTATCAACTACTAATAAATAATTAACTGAAAGTCCCTCCCATTATTGTTTCTATCGTTTGTTTTCGGATTTATGCAAGAGGTCTATTAACGTTTCTAAGAGTCCTTTCTGTCGGCTGGATAGCGATTGTTGGGACGTACAGTTAAAATTCTTCGACCCGGAAAATAGCCGCCGCGCTCGTAAAATCTTCCGGTTTACAATAGATGTGAGTGACTTAATTCCTGTTACTTTGGGCGAAGTGCGTTCCTGGTCTTCACCTTATTAGTCCTCTCCCCTGCGCTGACTTCTGACTTCAAGTACGGGCGAAGCATTCGGATAGGAAATCTAAGGTTTTAGCGATAGGTTATGCCCGAATGCTTCGCCCCTACCCCCATTATTTACCCCAAAACAACCATGAGACTTCCCAAACAATCTGCTCCCGTCAAACGACCCCATTTCATTCATCCCCATGAATGCGTCGATATTGTTCATGGAGATGGCGAAGACTTGGTATCTATCTTAGTTAAGTTAGTTCATGGAGCTAACTACAATGATCCGGCTCAGTTTCAATACCCTCACTATGGCTATCTGAAAATGTCCTCTTTTGGCGGTTTTCGTTATTAGTATCGACTTCTAAAACCTAGTAAAAAACACTGGAGGAAATCAAATAATGGCTACTAAACCTAAAGGAGCGCCAGAATCAGCACCCGCTGCTGCGAATGTTGACCAACCAACCACGGAAAAACCCAAGATTGAGCAACCAGAAACAACTCAACCTAAAGCTAAATACGTTCCCGCCACTGGTTTAGAAGATTACGGACGCTGGAAAACCATGTTCAAAGATCGCAAAGCGAATCCCAATGATCCGCCGTTTCGTCGGGGTCGAATTTGGTGTTAAACACTTTCCATTAATCTTCAGGTTCTATCCCCAAGGCCCTTAACTGTTCCGCTAGGCGATCGGCTCGTTGTCGTTCCTGTTCGGCTCGTTGTCGTTCCTGTTCAGTAGATTCCTGGGAAGTTAACAACAAGTTACCTTCCGCATCCCACCAGCGAAGCCAGGGAAAGAACTGATTTTGGTATTCCCCTTGCCAAATTCCTAACTCTACCTTTAAAGGAGTAATGGTATAATGACCGCGCTGATTAGGAGTCATTTTTTGGTAACGACCATTAACTAACTGGTACATCTCGATCTGGGCCTTGTTAACTTCATAAATCCCATAAAAAGGAATTTGAATCGCTCGCTCATAGATCCAAAATTTACCCTTAACAGGCGTTTTATCCCGTTCTTCTTCACCATTACCAGAAACAAATTCTAAAGCAATAACCGGTTCAATGATTTCTTTCCACATCACGAAGGAACGCCGGACTTGACCATCAATAGTCGTGGGGACATGGGGAACATAAAACCAATCGGGAGCAACAGCACCTTTTTCTAGGGATTCTGGATACTCTGGTAATCGCCAATAAATCCCACAATCTCGACCCAAACAGTAATTAGCGTCAGGATGTAATTGCTCCAAAATGGGTGTAATAGTATGCGTTAAAAGGTCTGCTTGGGGAGGCTCTTGATAGTTTTTCAGAAAACTTCCATCTTTATCAGGGAGTTGGGTGTGGTCGGGTAAAGGGGAAGCGCAATACACCGTTGCAGAAGTTTCCTGAATTGTGGTTGAGGATTGTACCGTTTGGGTCATTGAACTCATCTTTAATTCCCCTATTTTTGTTATCTAGCTTTTATTCTATAACTGTTCTTGAAAACCTGCAAAAACTATGCCTGATCTCAATGCTATCCCCGGAATGACCGCTCTTCGCTCCCAGACAAAAGGCGATCCCCGCATCAAAATCGCCGTTCTTGATGGACCAATTGATTTAGACCGCGCCTGTTTTCAAGGAGCAAATATTACCCGACTTGATCCCTATTGGGCCGAAGAATTTTCCATCGATCCGCAACACTTACAAGCGTTTTTAGATGTGGAAAAAAGTGGCAAAAGTGATGAAGAAAAAGCGGATATGCTTAAAGAAGCGATCCCCGATGAAAACATCCTCCACAGTTTGCATTTGCGCTTCCATGCTAACCATATTATCAGCACCATTTGTGGACAGCCAGATTCACCAGTAGAAGGGATTGCTCCTAACGCTACTGTAATTAATATTCCTATCGCATATAGCAACGATGATTTTATTAATCCCCTCAATCTTTCCCGTGCAATTAGTACCGCGATTGAACAGGGAGTGAATATTATCCATTGTGCCGCTTGTCATCCAACTCAAAGCGGATTAGCGCACGAATTTATTGATAAAGCAATTCGTCAGGCTCAAGCTAATAATATCCTGGTGATTGCTCCAGGAGGTAATGATAAGGGAGAGTGTTGGTGTGTTCCTGCGGTATTAGAAAATGTCCTGACCGTAGGAGCGATGAAAGATACAGGTGAGCCATTTAAATTTAGTAATTTTGGCGGTAAATATGCAACTCAAGGGATTCTCGCTCCAGGAGAGAATATTTTAGGCACTCAACCCGCAACTGATGACCCCATTCGCAAAAAAGGGACTAGCTGTGCGGCTCCAATTGTGACAGGAACAGCCGCTTTATTGATGAGTTTACAATTAGAACAGGGTTTATCTCCTGATGCTGAAGCAGTAAGGGCCGCTTTGATTAATAGTGCCATCCCCTGCGATCCTAAGGAAGTAGAAGAACCGGAACGCTGTTTATTAGGAAAAATTAATATTGCGGGTGCTTATGAACTGCTGACGGGAGAGAAATTACAAACTGTTGAAGCGGATAACAATTCGTCGAATAATATCATAGAATCGGCGGTAATTCCGATGACAGTGACAACCTCGGTTATCCCATCTAATACAACCGAGATGGCGACTCAGGGAATAACTATAACCCCCCCAACAGCAGCGACAATAGAACTGGCGATCGCTCCTAGCAATGCTTCAGAAAATGTTTCCTCAACTGGATTAATACAAAATAATCAAGCAAATAAAAATATGGTCTTTAATAGTGTCGTTCCTAGTCAACGTTCAAACCTGGTTTATGTGTTAGGAACTTTAGGTTATGATTTCGGCACAGAAGCGCGTCGGGACACCTTTAAACAATTAATGCCAAGCATCACGATAGATAATCTTGAATTACCTCCCAATCCCTACGATGCGCGGCAAATGGTAGATTATTTAGAAAGTAATTTATCAGAAACTAAGTCTTTAATTTGGACAGTCAATTTAGAACTAACTCCCATCTATGCAATTAAACCAGTGGGAGCTTTTGCCGCCGACATTTATCAAGTTATGCAATATATGTTAGCGGGTCAAATATTGCCAGAAGCTGACGAAGATTATGTTGAAAGGGTGAGTATCCCCGGTCTTCTTACTGAAGAAACCGTAAGACTTTTTTCTGGTCAAATTGTTCCGGTCATCAAGGTTAATAGTCCGCGAGGAATGTATGGCTGGAAAGTTAATACTTTGATTGAATCAGCCATAGAAACTGTTCGCGCGGAACAGGAAATCGCCGATGAAGCGAGGATGCGGCGTTCTCTAACCAGTTTCCTGAATCGCATTTATTATGACTTACGCAACGTCGGACAAATCGCCCGGGATCGCGCTTTAAATTTTGCGGCAACTAACGCTTTTCAAGCCGTACAAACCTTCTCCCAAGCAGTAGCAATGGGAATGGAATTACACAGTATTGAAGTGGAAAAAAGCCCTTTTTGTCGCTATGGTAGTGAATGTTGGGATGTGAAATTAAAATTCTTTGATCCCGAAAATGGTCTGCGCGCTAAACGAGTTTTTCGCTTTACCATTGATGTCAGCGATCGCACTCCTGTAACTTTAGGTGAAGTGCGTTCTTGGGCTGTTTCTAAATAGCCTGAGTCTGCTAAGTACCTAAGCAAAATTGATTACACATCTAAAATGATTAACCAATAAGGCCAGGGTTAACTTGTCAAAATTGTACCAAATGTACTTAGCAAAAATGTCGATCAAATTCAATTATAATTAACTTCTTATTCAAAATTTTAGTTAATTATGCGTTACAAACTTTTAGGTAATAGTGGTCTGCGAGTTTCGGAACTATGTCTAGGAACGATGACATTCGGGCAAGATTGGGGTTGGGGAGCGGATAAAGAGGAAAGTCGGGCGGTTTTTCGGGCTTTTGCGGAAGCGGGCGGCAATTTTCTCGATACTGCTAATCTCTACACTAACGGAACCAGTGAAACATTAGTGGGAGAATTTGTCAAGGGCGATCGAGAAAAATGGGTAATCGCCACGAAATATTCTCTCAACACGCGCCCCGGCGATGTCAATGCCTGCGGAAATCATCGAAAAAACCTCTTTCAAGCGGTAGAAGCTAGTTTAAAGCGTTTAGGTACTGATTACATCGATTTACTCTGGCTTCATCTTTGGGACTCTCTCACTCCTATCGAAGAAGTGATGCGCGCTTTCGATGATTTGGTCAGGATGGGAAAAGTGCTTTATATCGGCATTTCTGACAGTCCTGCTTGGATTGTCTCCCAAGGGAACACCCTGGCCACCCTACGGGGATGGACACCCTTTATCGGACTACAAATAGAATATTCTCTCAAGGAACGCACCCCCGAACGGGAATTATTGCCCATGGCCAAAGCATTAAATATCGGGGTGACAGCTTGGAGTCCCCTGGGAGGAGGAGTTTTAACGGGAAAATATAATCAACCCAACCCCGTCGATGGACGTTTAAGCATGACCGACCAACCTTTTCAAATTTTTGATCGCGATTTAAAAATTGCCGAGACTGTCCTAGAGATAGCCAGAGAAATTGAGAAATCACCGGCACAAGTGGCATTAAATTGGCTAAGAAATCGGCCTAACGCCGTAATTCCTATCATTGGCGCTCGAAAATTGTCCCAATTGCAGGATAATTTAGCCTGTGTGGACTTTAACCTGACTGGGGAACAGCTGCAACGACTCGATAATATCAGTGCTATTTCCCTCGGTTTTCCCCACGAACTTTTAGCCAGTCAATTTGTTGGCGATATCCTATTAGGAGGAGTAGCAGCACAATTAGACCGATGATGGAATTTTTTGTTTATGGAACCCTGAAACCTAAGCAGAGTAACTATTCTGCCTACTGTGCGGGAAAAGTGATCAACTCTAAAACCGCCTACACAAAGGGGTATTTATACCATCTTACCGCCCTCGGTTATCCCGGACTGACCGAGGGCGAGGGCTGGGTGAAGGGAATTTTATTGACTTTTAACGCAGATTATGATATTGGGCTTTTGGATGGTTTGGAAGATTATCAACCCGGCAGAGATCCAGAAGAAAACGAGTATCAGCGTCGCAGAATTCCTATTTATAATCTAGAGCGAGAATTAATCGGCGAAGCTTGGGGATATATGATGACACCGGCAAAAATAGCTTTTCATGGCGGTATTTGGCTGCCTTCCGGTTGGTGGACCAGTAGCGATCGAGAATAGGGATGAGGGGGCCGATTCTGTTAAGATATACAAATTAAAAGCTTAATCGTGAAAAAATTATGTATCTACTCCTAGAAGTGGCCAGTGGCAAATTCCCCGTTTATTTTGTGGCAGTTTATGTGGTCGGTTTTCTCGCTGCTGTCACCATCGGTTCGATCGCTTGGTACAATTCTAAACGCCCGGTCGGTTGGGAAGATGCCCAAAGACCCGATATTGTCCCCGAAGTGAAGACAGAGGTGGATTCTGATTCTCAATCCTAGAAAAAGGCAGTGATCAGTTATTTTAGCCGTCAGCTTTTTCTCCCTTCTCAACAGTTATAATCCTCGATCGAGCCAATCAATGGTGAGGCAATTGCGGCTAGAATGGCCTGCTTTAGTCTTTTAGTCTCGTCGTTCGTTAACACTTAGGGATTCCTCTACGGAATACAAAAATTCACTCATCCTCAGACCTAAAGCATTAGTAATTTGACTAAGCACTCTCACCGATGGACTTTTTAATCCTCGCTCTAGTTGACTGATGTAAGTTCTATGCAGACCTGTTACTTCCGCCAAATACTCTTGCGACCACCCTTTTTCTTGGCGATAACGCTGTAGCTCTCGTCCTAAAATTTGCTCTAGTTGACCAGATTGCATAAGCTGAATTCTAGTCTTTTGTATACCAAAGTTCTACAGACTAAAGTATTCAATGTCTCGGTGCCGAACAGAAACAGATAAATCAACCAAGGTCGATCGCAAATCGCTATGATAGAATATTGGGTCTTTAATTTCCGTCCCCTCCTCCTCTTATGAAACTGCCTGTCGTCGCTATTATCGGTCGTCCCAATGTGGGCAAATCCACCCTCGTCAATCGTATCGCTGGAGATCAACAGGCGATCGTTTTCGATCAACCCGGGATTACCAGAGATCGCACCTATCAACCAGCTTTCTGGTGCGATCGAGATTTTCAAATTGTCGATACAGGGGGGCTAGTTTTTAACGATGACAGCGAATTTCTCCCTTTAATCCGCGAACAGGCTTTAATCGCCCTAGCAGAGGCAAGTGTGGCGATTTTTGTCGTCGATGGGCAAGGGGGAATTACCGCCGGCGATCGAGAAATTGCCGCTTGGTTACGACAGCAAAATGTACCGATACTTTTGGCCGTCAATAAATGTGAATCGGTGGAACAGGGTATCCTGCAAGCGACGGAATTCTGGGAATTAGCCATCGGTGAACCCTTCCCCATCTCGGCCATTCACGGTTCTGGTACAGGTGAACTACTCGATGCGGTGATTAAATATTTGCCACCTGCGGCGGAAATTCCCGAAAATGAAGAAATTAAAGTGGCAATTATCGGTCGTCCTAACGTGGGTAAATCCAGTCTCCTCAATGCTTTAACCGGACAACAACGGGCGATCGTTAGTCCGATTTCGGGAACCACCAGAGACTCGATCGATACTTTAATTGAACGAGAAGGACAGGTTTATCGGTTAATTGACACCGCTGGCATTCGCCGTAAGAAGAATGTGGACTATGGAGCCGAATTTTTCAGTATTAACCGTGCTTTTAAGGCAATTCGCCGGTCTGACGTGGTGCTATTCGTCATCGATGTGCTAGATGGTGTCACCGAACAGGATTTAAAATTAGCGGGACGAATTATTGAAGAAGGGCGCGCGGTGGTGCTAGTAGTCAATAAATGGGATGCGGTGGAGAAAGACACCTACACCATCAATACTTACACCAAAATGCTCCAAGATCGGCTGTATTTTATGGATTGGGCAGAAATGATCTTTGTCAGCGCCATGACGGGGCAAAGAGTCACCAAAATCCTCGAATTAGTCGATATTGCCGCCGAATCTCACCGTCGTCGCGTCAGTACCTCGGTAATCAACGATGTGATCGAAGAGGCGGTTAAGTGGCACAATCCCCCCACCACCAGGGGCGGAAAACAGGGGAAACTATACTATGGCACGCAAGTATCGAGTCAACCCCCCACGATCGCCCTTTTCGTTAACGATCCCCAGCGCTTTAATGATAACTATCGCCGTTACATCGAAGGGCAATTCCGGCAACAGTTAGGCTTTAAAGGAACCCCGATCCGCTTAATCTGGCGCGGCAAACCGGCGCGAGAAGTGGAAAAAACAGTTAATAGAGCCACCAAGGTCTAATTTATGGATTTATTGCGAAGTTTGCCCATCGGTCTTTATCTCGATCAACCGATTACCCGACTACATCAACTAGATGCGCGGGTAAAATTTATCTGGTTAATGGCTTTTTTAGCAGCACCTTTATTAGCTAATCCTTGGTGGCGTTTAGCTTTGGTGGGATTGTTAATGTTTTTAACCCTGTTAGCTCCTATTCCCCCCCGCGTCTGGCGGCAACAGATGGGCTGGCTGATATTTTTAGCGATTATCGTCTTTCTGATTACTGCTATCACTCCCGATGGTTTAGGGGTGAGTATTCAGCCGCGTTTACCGGATGAAGGGCTGAATTTACCGCCAGCAAGTGATTATCAGTATGTTTTATGGGATAGAGGTCGTTTATTTGTTACCCGACGTTCTTTGGAATTAGCAGTGAGAATTAGTACCTTAGTTTTTACTTTAATTTATAGCACTAATCTCTTTTTATTGACGACGGCCCCGGAAGAAATTACCGAAGGTTTAGAGAATTTAATGAGTCCTTTACGGCGATTTAATGTGCCGGTGACGGAAATTTCTCTGACTCTGACCCTCTCTTTGCGCTTTATTCCCCTGGTTTTAGAAGAAGTGCAAAATCTAGCTAGGGCAGTGAGAACTAGGGCGATCGATTGGCAAAAATTAGGGATTAAAAAGAGTTTAAACGTCTGGTTAACAGTAGTGGAAAAATTACTAGATAATTTGCTTTTGCGCGCCGAACAAATAGCGATCGCTATGGAGGTTCGCGGTTTTACCAGTCCCAATCAGCATCAAGTACGCTGGCACGAATTAAAGTTAAGATGGGCTGATTTGATCGCTTTATTTTTGTTAATTCCCTTTTGGGCAGCCCGATTAGTTTGGGGGGGTTTATAGCAGTTATCAGTTATCAGTTATCAGTTATCAGATTTGAGTTTTAAGTGTGCAGTATTAAATAGAAGTTTCCTACTGTCTTTGCACTGATTACTGATTACTGTTTACTGATTACTGTTTACTGTTCACAGCAAAAAACTCCCCACACCCTACACCCAGCCTAGACTTTAACTGCGTTGTCACCCCTTCAGGGTGCGGATGTTGACGGCAATGTTGTGGAATTTATAACCGAGGAACCCTTCGCGCCTCCGGGAGGAGTAGTAATTATCCCTCTGTGCTGCCCCAGGAGAGTCCTTCCACAGAATCAATGCCACTGGCTGCTTGCCACACTAAGGGACCTGCGTAGGAATAATATCCCAGCCAGACAGTCGCTCTGTAGAAGAATCAGACAAGCCATAAATGGTACATTATCAAAGCGCAAGTCCCTAAATGGTTACATACGCTACATAATCTGTTACCATTTAGATGCGGCGATTCTTCTGTCCGTTTTGTACCGATAACTCCTTATTGGATAAGCGTTTCCACTGAGAAGATGTACCAAACTGAGCCTGAATCTGCCGTATGTATGGAATTGTTGATTGGGAATCTTTATTATGGCATTGCAGGAAGGCACTTACATCTGGGAATACGGCGACACCACCCAGGCTCTCTGGTTCACCGCTTCTTACAACACGGTCACAAATCAGTGGACTGTTGATATGAAGAAGGGGTCGATGGACCTCAATGCGTTGTGGTGGTCGAATGGCGATAGCAACGCGGATGGCACTATCAAGTTGTTATCAAAGGATAACAGTCTCAATATGAATGGGACTGGTATCGTCTGGGATGGATACGACAAGATTTCCGATACGGGGTTAACGGGAAAGGAGCATAATGGCAGCAATCTTCTGACTGCGGGTAATACCTACACTTACAGCTACAGCAAGGATCAAGGGGTAGAGATTGAATCGTTATTGGCTCAGGGTGTTGTCACCCTTGGTGTCAGAGCCACAAGCGTCAACGGCACCGACGGTATCAAGGCGGTAGATGGACAATATGTTTTCGTTCCCTACGATACAACTCCACCTACAGTGACAGTCAATATCGTTGATACTTCCCTGAACGACGGCGATAACAATTCTCTCGTCACCTTTGAGTTCAGCGAAGATGTGAATGGCTTCACAGCCGGTGATGTGAGCGTCAGCGGTGGAACCCTGAGCAACTTCACCGGCAGCGGCAGCAGCTACCAGGCCACGTTCACGGCCGACGATGCTGTGGAAACCACCGGCTCGGTGTCCGTGGCAGCCGATAGCTACACCGACGTGGCAGGCAACACCGGCGGAGCGGGTACGGACACGGTGACGATTGATACCAAAAATCCGACAGTGGGCATCACCTTCGACAGCTCACCGCTCACCAGCCAGAACTTTAGCACTACGGTCACCTTCCAGTTCAGCGAAGCCGTAAGCGGTTTCGCCGCCAGCGATGTGACCCTGACCAACGGGGTGCTGAGCAACTTCACCGGCAGCGGCAGCAGCTACACCGCCACGTTCATCGCCACCAACTTCCAGTCGCCAACGGGAACAGTGGCGGTGTCCAACGACTATTTCGATACCCTTGGCAACCAGGGTGCTGCCAATTCGGCCAACATCGCTATGACCGTGGGCGGCGGTCCTGACCCGAATGATGGTCCGTCTGGAGGCGATAGTGTGATTGGCTCAGGTACAATTGGCGCGGATTCCATCACCGGATCAACCGGTAACGACAACCTTAGCGGCCTCGACGGCGCTGACACCATCAATGGCGGCGACGGCAACGACATTATCAGCGGCGGCAACGGCTACGACATTATCAGGGGCGGCACCGGCAACGACACCATCAGCGGAATCGGCGGCTTTGATCTGATCTACGGCGGGTCCGGCAATGATTCCCTCACTGGTAATAATGGTAATGACACCATCGTCGGCGGGTTCGGCAACGATTCCCTCGCTGGTAGCGGCGGCAACGACACCTTCCAGTTTCTCAGCATCTACGACCAGCAGGATGTGATCACCGACTTCGGCATCGATGCCAACACCATCGTGTTCGATATAACCGGTGCCAGCGCCTTCACGTCCTTGGGTAGCGTGTCTTTGGGAACCACAAACTACACCGACGCCCTTGCAGCTGGCTACCTCATCTACAGCGGTGGGGTACTCTCCTACGATGCCGATGGCTCTGCGGGATCAACCTTCAGTCCGTTGGCGATTGTCTCGTTGACCGGAACTCTCACCCCCACCCTCTCCAACACCAACGTACTGTTCCAGAACCTCTAGCTCAAGCAGGCATTCCCCGCCTTATTTCTCCGGCCCTTGCTGGCCATTATTGCGGGGAATGTTCTTAACTTCTTCTGCTCTGCACCTGCTTACCTGCTCTGGTTTTGAGCCAGTCCGTAGGTTGGGTTGAGCGAATCAATAGGTTAGGGCTGGCTGAATAAATCTAAAAACCTTGCTGGATAAGACTTTTAGACTTTTTGTCAATCCAAAAGTACCGGCCGTGGGAGTGAGCGGGGGGAAAATTCAGGTACTTTTTCCCTGAAAATTAGGTAATTGACCAGATGAAAATCGGTAAAACCCTACACCCCACACCCCACACCCCACACCCTGCCCCCACGAAAAACTTTTTCAGCAAACCCTAGGTTAAAGAAAACCTCTCAATTTTAGGGGAAAGCGAAACCCAACATTTCAGTCCGTAGCGACTGTATCGCCAGTTCGTTCATCGGAAATTTTGGGTCTGAAACCCCGCC
>NZ_JAPZSZ010000043.1:0-6750 GCF_027532095.1 Microcystis sp. LE19-195.1E | reverse complement strand
AAAGCCACTCTTAATCGTGTCTTGGAACGAAATAGAGGCTTTTAAAGACTGCGTACATGGAGAATTAAAACAAGAATTACCCTCGAAAAGCCTATTTTTCCACTAAGTATTTATGCTCATTGCAAAGGTGAGATGCTCCCGAGTGAACAAAAGTTGCTGGATACCAATCCATCTCAATTAAAACCGAGGAATATGATTAAAAAGATGACGCATGACGACAAACTCCCAACAAAATAACGAATAGCCATAACCCTGCTGCTCCACCGTCCTCACCTGAGCTTGTAAACCCTTTAAGGAAAAATCAGGATTCCAACCTGCATATAAACCCACCCCCACCGGCACATACCGGGAAGCTGTCGCCAGTCCCGATCCCGAAAGACTTGCCGCCACCTGATTGGGAGTTTTCCGATAGATCTGTAAGACCACCTCATCCACAATCCCTTGACGCACCCAAGCCAACCAATTTTGATTATATTTATTCACCGCAAAAGAGTGAGGATTAGGCGAAAGACTCACCACCAACTTGGGATTAATCGCCTTGACATGATCGTGCAACTTGCGGGTTAAATTCGTTAAAGCCTGACTTTTATTACCAAAAACACGCGGAACTGCCCAATGATCATCTAACTGAATCCCCGCCAAATCTTTTTCTTTTAAAATATCTTCCATATTCCCCAAAAGATAGGCTTGTACCTGCGGATTCGCCGGATCTAACCAGACATTGGTTTCCACCACCGTCTTCCCTGCGGGCGTTTTTAATAGCCAATCCGGATGCTTTTTGGCAATAGGATCCTTAGGGGATAACATCAAACCATACTCAAACCAAGCAAATGGTTTCAAACCCTGCCGTAAAGACTCCTTAACCGCTGCCCTCCAGGGATTGCTCAACGGCGGCACAAACAACCAATTCGTCGGACGTTGGGAAGTCGGATAAAGCGTTCCCCTAAACCCATAAACACTAAAATACACCCGGTCATAACCCGCTCGCGAAAGATGATTTAACACCTCGTCTAAGGACGTAGTGTGATGTAACAATATCGTGCCAATATTGGTTAACCAAACCCCCTTCATCTGCTCATTTTCCACTGCCTTTCGGGGAGCCGCTCGGTGAGTAACCAACAACAAAAAAGCCACTCCAGCAACAATCCCAAACCTCTTTAGGTACTTGCTAAACTTAACCATGATTCCCGATTAATCCCACCAAGATATTTGATAATAGTATTAAGTAGGGAGGCCAAATTATTTGTAGGATGGGTTAGCGGTAGCGTAACCCATGCAGGCGTTGGGTTTCATGCTTCAACCCAACCTACGTTCATCTTATATTTAATTCCACCCACCCACTTATTTTAGTCCGATTTTTAATATTCAGTTCATCATCAGCAAGACCTATTTAGTTATACTAAATCCGTTTATTAAAAACTGATTATCAGTGAACTGGGGTATCGGGTGTATTAGGCTCCCCTAACACACCCAGAAAAGATTTTAGGGAAAATTAACCGACTACGCAGAGAATATCCGATGCGTGACTAGCGGTATTCACTTTGTCATCCACATGGCTAATTTTGCCTTCTGCATCGATGATATAGGTGACGCGCTTAGAATAGCCACCCCCATCGACGTCATAAGCTTTGGTGATAGCACCATCGGTATCTACGAGCAATTGGAAGGGTAAACCGTATTTTTCTTTAAATTGTGCATGGGAACCCTGGTCATCCCTGCTCACCCCGAAGACTACTATTTCCTTGTCTTGGTATTGTTCGTAGTTATCCCGGAAGCTTTGCGCTTGCTTGGTGCAGCCGGGGGTATCATCTTTGGGATAGAAGTATAAAACTACGACTTTACCTTGAAAATCCGACAGGGAAACGGTTTTTCCAGTATCGTCGGTGGTGGTAAAGTTCGGTGCGATTGTTCCAACGGTTAAAGCCATAACTCCGATTCCTTTACAAAAGTTAATCTATATCGATCATAAGGGATGAGGGTCACAAACAGGGTGTGGGAATTATGAATTATGAATTATGAATTAGGGTGATGGGGAAGTGGGGAAGTGGGGGGGTGGGGAAGTGGGAGCCAGAGCATTTGTACGACTATTTTCCACAGGCAGTTTAAATACAGTACAGCTTAGAAGACGAACAACAAACCTCTAGAATTTGTCTTAGGATAATATTTGTCAGCTAAGAGGGGGATAATATGGGGACATTCTGGTTAAAAGTGAGAACTTTTGGGCAAAATATCTTAATTGGTTGGGGTTTAGTGCTATTAATCGGTTTTTATCACAGCATCAGCGCTAAATCTACCTCATTAATGATTGTTTATCCTCCCGATAATCATCAAACCACGGCATCAAAAATATTTTTTATTGGTTCTGCTCCTCCATCGGGTCAAGTTTTGCTCAATAATCAACCGATTCAACGCAGTGCTAAAGGATATTTTGCCCCTAGTTTTCCCCTAGAAGTTGGCGAAAATAATTTCACTATTCGCTATCAAAACCAAACTATTAATCGTCAAATAATTCGTCTAGATACTCAAGCAGTTATTCCCCAAGGATTAGCTTTTGCTGATAACTCTCTCAGTCCTTCTGTCCATAGGACGAGGTTAGTCGGGGAATGGATTTGTTTTAGTGCGATTGCCACTCCCCAAGCTCAGGTTTCTGTGCAGTTAGGAGATAAAATTCTGCCTCTTTTACCCCAACCTCAAACCACAAAACTGCCTAGTAATGCCGCAGTTTTAACTAATCTTAATCAAGCGAAGTCTGAGGATAAAATTGGTTACTATCGAGGTTGTCAGCAGTTTAAGCAAGAGGCTAACTTAGGAAAACCTATTTTTACAGCACAATTAAATAATCGATCGATTAGTCAACAAGGTCAAGGAGAAATTAATATTATTAGCGATCAAAATTTACCGGTGATTGAAATTATAGTTGCGGAAGGGGTAGCGCGCACGGGGCCGGGTAGTGATTATTCCCGTTTAACTCCTTTACCCCAAGGTACGAAAGCGAGAGTCACCGGGAAAGAAGGGGATTGGTTACGGTTAGATTATGGTGGTTGGATTTTAGAGCGAGAAACCCGTTTAATAGTCAATGAGGTCTTAGATAATGCTAATATTCGCGGTCTCTCTTCTCGCAGTATCAATCAAGCAACGGAAATTATTTTTCCCCTCTCCCATCCTGTACCCATCGCCGTGGCACAAGAGGATGATAAATTTATTTTGACTCTTTATAATACCATTGCCCAAACCGATACAATTTTTCTGGTGGATAATCCTTTAGTCAGACGTTTAGATTGGCGACAAATTAACCCGACCACGATAGAATACACTTTTAATCTTAATCAAAAACAACAGTGGGGTTATAGTCTTCGTTACCAGGGGACAAATTTAATCTTAACCCTGCGTCATCCCCCGGAAAAAAGTGATAATTTACAGGGCAAAGTTATTTTATTAGATCCCGGACACGGAGGTAAAGAAACTGGTGCTGTCGGTCCAACGGGTTACACGGAAAAAGAGATTAATTTAGTTATGTCTAAATTAATTAAACGGGAGTTAGAAAAATTGGGGGCAACAGTTTATTTAACCAGAGAAACGGACATCGAACTATCCCTACCGGCACGAGTAGAGATGATTAATAATCTGCAACCAACCCTAGCAATATCAGTTCACTATAATGCTTTACCCGATGATGGAGATGCCTTAAATACTCAAGGAATCGGCATATTTTGGTATCATCCCCAGGCAGCGGATCTATCAGTTTTTCTCCACGATTATTTAACCAAAAATCTTAATCGTCCTTCCTATGGAGTATTTTGGAATAATTTAGCTTTAACTCGTCCCTATAGTAGTCCTTCATTGTTATTAGAGTTAGGATTTATGAGTAATCCTCAAGAATTTGAATGGATTACCGATACTCAGGCACAAAAACAATTAGCGCAAGTTTTAGCCGCCGGAATTAGCCAATGGTTTCAACAATCTGGGGTAATTGCTTCCAGTTAAAATTTAATGGCAATCCGAGGGAGATAAGCTTAAATCTTTATGAAAAACAAGCCCTAGCTGGAAAGCCCGTGATAGGATTTTATGGAGTTTTTATCTTAATCTGAGGAAATTAAATCAAGTTCATGGAAAAAATGTTACCAGTGAACAGCAATCGGACAAAATAACTGCTAGATTACAAGGTATAGTCCATCACTCTCTAGTAGATATTTAAACAGCGATCGCTCTGGGACAAAAATCTCTGGATTAGCCAACAAATAAAGATAGTTTACTGAAAATTTGCCAACAGTTCACACCCTTATAGACAACTTGATCGCTGCCCCCCTTATTAAGGGGGGATTAAGGGGGGATCAAAACCACCTTATTAAGGGGGGATCAAGGGTGGATTAAGGGGGGATCAATCGCTCACCTCAAGGTTGGGGTAGCCCAATTAAATCCCACTCCTGTTATTATTCTGCTCTACCCATGACTAACTCTTTATATATCAGCACGACGGCAACGGGAAGCGGTAAAGCGTTAGTAGCTTTAGGAATTATTGACTTAATTCTCCGCAAAACTAATAAAGTTGCTTTTTTCCAGCCAATTGTTCTCGACTGTTCCGAAGGTCATCGGGATGAAGACATTGACTTAATCCTCAATTATTTTAAATTAGAACAAACCTACGAAGAGGCCTTTGGTTTATGTTACGAAGAAGTTAAGGATTTATTGGTACAACAAAAATTTGATGAAATCATTGAAAGAATTATCAAAAAGTTTAAAAACTTAGAAAATAAATATGATTTTATCCTCTGTGAAGGTTCCGATTATCTGCAAGAAAATTCCGCCTTTGAATTTGAACTAAATACAGAAATCGCCAAAAATCTCGGCCATCCCATCTTAATATTAGGTAATGCCCACAATCGCAGTATCGAAGATGCCCTTAGTCCGATCCTGATTTCCTGCGACACCTACCAAGATAAAGGTTGTACGGTGATTGGGATTATTATCAATCAAGCTGAAGAGGAAAAAATAGACGAATTACGGAAAAGCCTGACTAAAATTTTTCCCCCCCAAGAATATGCCCTAGGAGTAATTCCCCACAATGCCAAACTGAGCAGCCCGCGAGTAGCAGAAATCGCCCAACAATTACAGGCAAAAGTTCTCTACGGACAGCACAGATTAGATAGTTTAGCTAGTAACTTTCTGGTGGTGGCCATGCAGATGCAAAATGCCCTAGAGCGGATAAAAGAAGATAGTTTAATTATCACCCCTTGGGATCGCGGCGATGTGATTATCGGGATGTTACAGGCCCACCAATCGGCCAATTATCCCCAATTAGCCGGTATAGTCTTAACAGCAGGTCATAACCTCAATCCTTCGATCGCCCGTTTAATTGACGGTTTGCCCGATCCCTTACCGATTCTCTCCGTCACCACCGATACCTATACCACGGCCGAACGCATCCACGATGTGCGAACCACCCTAACCTCGACGGACTACGATAAAATTAACCTCAGTCTGCAGCTTTTTCACAGTAACATCAATCTCGATCGCCTAGAAGCGCAAATTCGCACTTTGCGGACCCAGGGGATTACCCCGAAGATGTTCACCTATAATCTCGTACAACAGGCCAAAGCGCAAAAACGTCACATCGTTTTGGCCGAGGGTACTGAACCGCGCATCCTCCAGGCAGCCACAGTTTTAATCGAACAGGATATCGTCGATTTAACCCTCTTGGGACAACCAGACGAGATTGCAATGGTGATTAAAAAACATGGTATCACTCTCGATCTCGATCGCCTGCAAATTATTGACCCCGTGGCTAGTCCCCATTTTGAAAGCTATGTGCAGACCCTCTACGAAGCGAGAAAAGCCAAGGGAATGAATCTCGACATGGCCCGGGATTATGCACAGGATGTCTCCTATTTTGGCACTTTAATGGTGTATCAAGGCGATGCTGATGGTATGGTATCGGGGGCAGTGCATACCACTCAACACACGATTCGGCCTGCACTCCAGATTATCAAAACTAAGCCCGATTGTGCGATCGTCTCCTCGGTCTTTTTTATGTGTCTAGAGGATCGGGTCTTGGTCTATGGGGATTGTGCGGTCAATCCCGACCCCAGTGCCGAGGAATTAGCCGAAATCGCCCTATCTTCTGCCGAAACCGCCCAAAAATTCGGAATAGAGCCGCGAATCGCCCTGCTTTCCTATTCTTCGGGTCAATCGGGCCAGGGAGAAGACGTGGAAAAAGTACGACGAGCGACCAAAATCGCTAGGGAAAAACGCCCCGATTTGAAGCTAGAAGGGCCGATTCAGTACGATGCGGCCGTGGATAAGGAAGTAGCTGCCCAAAAAATGCCGGGGTCAGAGGTGGCGGGCCAAGCGACGGTGTTTATTTTTCCTGACCTGAATACAGGGAATAATACTTATAAAGCCGTGCAGCGGGAAACAAAAGCTTTAGCGATTGGTCCAATCCTACAGGGATTAAAAAAACCCGTCAATGATCTCAGTCGCGGTTGTACCGTTCCCGATATTATCAATACGGTGGTAATCACAGCAATTCAATCCCAATCTTTTTGAGTTATCGTCATTTCAGAATCGATATTCACCAAGCCGTATTCGGTAGCGATTGGCTGTAAAATTTGTTCATCGAAAATTTTGGGTGGGAAACCCCGCCGTTCTAGGTTGGCTTTACGTTAGAATTAAAAAGACCGTCTCGAAAACCAAGTGGGCGGACAGCACCTTGAAAACTCGGCTTAGGGGGTTCCGTTCAGAAAAGCTTGTCCG
>NZ_JAPZSZ010000254.1:0-29681 GCF_027532095.1 Microcystis sp. LE19-195.1E | reverse complement strand
CCCAAAAACCACAAAAAAGATGTACTGGAATTGCTCCCACTGGATCATCAATTACTTTAGTTTTAATTAATAATTCTTCTCCTAATAAGATAATAATGCCACTAATGCCACCGATGATAATAGCTGATTTGATATTAACATAACCTGATGATGCCGTGATCCCCACTAACCCTCCTAAAATGCCATTAATAATTGTGGATAAATTGGCTTTGCGGCCAATTAAAGGATTAAAAATTAATGCCAAAAATCCCCCAGCGGCAGCGGCAATCATCGTGGTGGTAATTACCATGGGGACATCATTCAAATTTACCGCCGAACCACCATTAAAACCAAACCATCCTAACCAAAGAATGAAACAACCAAGAGTTGCAAATCCTAACTGATGGGGGGCAAAATTTCCCCTTTCTTTTTCTTCATAACGATCGGTTTTGCGATTATAACCAAAGCGTCCATCTCTCGGTTTTAGTAACCAAGCACCCACTAATCCAGCCATTCCTCCCACCGAATGCACCACCGTTGAACCAGCAAAATCTCGAAACTTAAATAAGTTATATAACCATCCTTCCGATGACCAAATCCAATGTCCAGTAAGAGAATAAGAAAAAGCGACTAAAAAGAAACTAAATAGCAAAAATGCCCAAAATTTAACCCTTTCTGCCACTGCTCCCGATACAATGGTCGCCGCAGTTCCCGCAAAAGTTAATTGAAAGAAAAATAAAGTGGCAATTGAAAGACCTTTCCACACCTCTTGGAATTGACTGTATTCATTATTAGGGGTTAAAATTTCCAAGAAAAATCCTGTACCGCCAGAGAAACTATTCCTTAGTGCTGATGTATTACCAAACATTAAACCGAAACCAAACATCCAATAAGCTAAGGCAGAAATACAGAAG
The DNA here is from genome assembly GCF_027532095.1 of Microcystis sp. LE19-195.1E. Classification (NCBI taxonomy): domain Bacteria; kingdom Bacillati; phylum Cyanobacteriota; class Cyanophyceae; order Chroococcales; family Microcystaceae; genus Microcystis; species Microcystis sp. LE19-195.1E. The sequence goes on along the minus strand of NZ_JAPZSZ010000254.1, from coordinate 28,788 downwards.
ACAATTAGGTTTTTAGCTAAGACATTAGTGGCGTTATTAGTACGACAAAAACCCGTTTCCAGCAGGGCAAAACCCGCATTCATAAAGAATACTAAAGAGCCAGCTATTAACATCCAGAGATTAGCAACTAAATCCACAGTAGAATTATTTAAATCTTGTGCTGTGACTTTGCCTACACCGATCAACAGCATGACGATAAGAGAGAAACAAAAAGATAGGATATTACGCAAACGCGGGCGATATTCTAGAAAAGATAATAATCGATTCATCGGCTATAACTCTCATGGGCAATTTCCCCTTTATAGTAATTGATTTAATCCCCTATCGTTCACTCAAAACCGCTTTTTTTCTGATCCAGATAGCGAGAATTGTCAGGAAAAGTAAACCCATCACTCCCGCTAAAGGATTTTTATCGATTCCAGTTAACCAATCGGGAACAGTACCAGTGTATTTAATTAACTGACCCACATTTAATATATAGTATGCCCAGATTAAACCCGCGTGCAGACCGATACTTTTACCCAAACTACCACCACAGGCGCGTTTTGCCCAACCGAGAATCAATCCTAGCAAGACTAAGGCAGGAAATTGGGGAAAAGTGCGGATAATTTCGGCTAAAGGTTTAATAAAGTGGGTAAGAGCGAAAATTAAGGCACTAATCACTAGAGCGATAGCGGGACGATAATCCTTTTCTAATTCTCCCAGTAACCAGCCCCGAAATAGCAATTCTTCGGCGAAACCCACCGCTAAAGCGACTAAAAACCCCTCCAGGATGATTTTGCTGATCTGGGGATTTGCGGGTAAGAAATTTAACCAACCTAGGAACGCTTGGGACAGAAAAAGCGAGAAAGTGAAAAATAAACCGATCGCCAACCCGTTAATTAACTCGATCGGCGTTTTTCTTCGCCAAATCAACCCATAATCGGCTAATCCCTCATCGCCATAAATTGTCCGTCCCCACCAATGGGATAACCCCAAAAATTCCAGATAGAGAACAGAAAGGGTCAAAATTGAGACAAGATTAGCATTAGTGGCAAAAAAGTGATAGAGGGGAAGTGCGATCGGCAACCAGAGAAAAAGTAAGAGCAAAATAAAAATTCCCAGTCGCAGGGGGACTGGGTAAGTGGCAATTACCCGCAATCTTTTATTCATCGGGTTCGATACTGCTGGTTAAACCTTTATTTTTCAAGGTTTCACAGTAAAATTCCGCGTGTTCTTGGATGCAGGTAATCACCAAGGCTGTACCATTCGTGTGCGCTTCCATCATGATATCAACTGCTTGGGGTTGCGTCATACCGGCGATCGTTTGCATTAAACTCTGAACCACATACTCCATCGAGTTAAAGTCGTCATTGTGGAGTAAAACGCGATAACGCGGTGCTGGTTTACGGATTGTCGCTGTGGAACGCTTTTCGATGACTTCTGTGGACACCGTGTCTCTCCTTTGAATCTATATCACAAATAAAGGTCAATTACTAATGATCATAATCAAAATTTCCAGATTGAGCTAGGCTTTTTCAGCGATCCGTGAGGGGTTGGGTGTTGGGGAGTGGGGGGCAGCCAAAGGAATGACATTTCTAGATGGATAGATCATAATTAAATTAACCCTGTAATTTAACCTTATTTCTCTATGTCTGCTGGCGAATTACAAAATCTCGATAAAAATATTCAACGCTTGAAAGAACAATTAGCGGGAATCCGCGATGCGTGGACAGGTGCGCGTCCAGAAGATAAAGTTCTTTTGCAGCAACGCATAAACGATAAGCGCATAGAAATTAAAAAATTGGAACGAGAAAAATGGGATTTAGTCGCCAGCGAGAGTCAAGAAGCATCTTTTCCTGATGCCGAGGTAATGGTAGCAGAAATTGTCACAGAATTGACGGCAATTACCGCAGAACCACCCCCTGAACTTGCTTCTGTACAAATCTTAGAATTATTAAACCAAATTCTAGCTAAACTCAATCAACCAGAGCGATCAGCAGCAGCCAAATTAAAAGCGGCCATATCTACTATACCTCCTTTTGTTTCCCTGACTTACGAGGCGGAATTAGATACTGAGTCAACTTTTAAGCGTTATTTTCCCACATTTAATCGTGCGATTGCAGGGGTGAAAAATCGGCTAAAAAAGTAAGTATTCCCTCTAAAAGCTTGGCCGGTATCGATCGGACAATTAATATTAGTCAATCAGGAATTGGTAATACACAGAACAACATCTTTAATCTGTGAAAACCAAGCCTAGTAAATGTTATCATTGAAAATAGTTATTATCAAAGACAAGAGGTAATTTATGTCAGAATTGCAAGCAGAAGCGTTAAAACCAATATTAAAAGAGTTACTCTATGAGTTATTAATACAAGAAAAGGATTTACTAAAAGAGTTAATTTATGAAGTGCTGGAAGATACGGCCATGGCTAGGGCAATTCAAGAGGGAAAAGATAGTAACAATGTCAGTCGTGATGAAATTTTGACTCTGTTAAAAGAATAAGAGATGAATATTGAATTTCGTAAAAGCTTTGAGACAGATCTACGCAATCTCAAAGATCGTAAAATTAAGCGACAAATTCAGGCAATTATTGAGGAGATAGAATCAGCCAAAAGTTTAACCGAGTTGCGTAATGTCAAAGCGATTCAAGGGTATCGAGGATTTTATCGCATTCGGATTGGGGATTATCGTCTTGGTTTATATTTAGAGCAAGATATTGTCGCCTTGGTTCGTCTTCTACACCGAAAGGAAATGTATCGTTATTTTCCTTAAAAACCTCATTAATATTAATTTAATATTAGATTTATGTTGAGCAAAGATAATAATTTTTAGAGAGAATTAAAAATGAAAATCAATATTGAGCAAGATGGAAATGATAACAATCAAAATAATACTTTTAATCTGAATATTCCCGAACCAAAAGAACGTCAAGCTGTCCCTAGTAATGTGGGCAAAAGTACGGTTAATTTTGTCGGGAGGGAAGATGAGTTAACCTTAATTCATCAGCAATTGCAAACAGAACAAGGGGTGATTGTTTGTGCGGTGGAAGGGTTAGGGGGAATAGGAAAAACCGCTTTAGCTTTGGAATATGCGAAACGATACCAACAGGAATACGCGGCACAATATTGGTTATCCTTGCGACTATCGGGTTTAGCAGAAGAAATAGTTAAATTAGCTGGTCCCTATCTATCTTTACCAGAAATATTGAAAAAAGAATCTTTAGAAAAACAAGTGGACTGGTATTGGCAAAATTGGCTACCTCAGCAGGGAAAATTATTATTAATTCTCGATGATGTCCCCAATATCGACAGAATTCCCGATCGAATGTTACCAAAAGATTCTAGGATTAAGATATTAGTCACCACTAGGGAAAGGTGTCTTAGTACGGAATTTCAGTCTATAGCTTTAGATGTTTTACCCTTAGATAAATGTGTAGAATTATTAACCAAAATTGTTGGTACTGCTAAAGTTGAGCAAGAAAAAGCTTTAGTAGAACAGATTTGTCACGAAATTTTAGGACGCTTAACCTTAGCAGTGGAGTTGGTGGGGGAATATTTAGCGAAAAATCGTCATTTAAAGTTTAGCCATTTACGCGATAAATTAAATTTAGCTCATACTGCTTTAACCAAGGAAAGAAACCACAGAGATTATGGACATTTAGGGGTAGCAGCCGCAATTAAAATCAGTTGGGATGATTTAAGTTTTGCTGTTCAAAAAGTGGCAATGCTGTTGAGTTTATTCGCACCGGTGGCTATTGCTTGGACGTTGCTAGAAGATACGGCAAAATCCACAGAAATTACCGAAAGCGAACTAGAAGAAGCGCGGGGACAATTGGATAATTCTCATCTGATGCAACCCGTGGATGAGGACTATTCTTTTTATCGGATTCATCCCCTCGTGAGAGAATTTTTTCAACGGCAATTACAGGAAATTCCTGAGAAAAATTCTCTTTATCGATGCGCTTTTGTGGAAACTTTGTTAACCATTGCCGAAAATATCCCGCAAACCCCCACAAGGGAGATTATTGCAGCGGTAACTCCCGCAATTCCCCATCTGCAACTTGTCAGTCAAACCATGTTAGATGATATTCCCAACCCGGAAGATAATTTAATTCAGGTGTTTCTTGGGTTAGCTTTGTTTTATAAGGGACAGGGAGAATATGATTTAGCAGCAGTTACCTTAACAAAATGTTGTGAAGAAATCCAATCTCGCTTAGGAGAAAACCATCCAATTGTTGCTGACATTCTCAATAATTTAGCAGTGTTATATGAATTCCAAGGCAGATACGCAGAAGGAGAACTGTTGTGTAAGCACTCCCTTTCTCTGATAAAAAAGCGATTAGGAGAAAAGAATCTCGATTTTGCTATTAGGCTCGATAATTTAGCGGGATTATACTGCTGTCAAGGCAAATACGCAGAAGCAGAATCGTTGTATAAGCACTCCCGTTCTCTGATAAAACAGCTATTAGGAGAAAAAAACCTCTATTTTGCTAACATTCTCAATAATTTAGCAGAATTATACCTCAGCCAAGGCAGATACATAGAAGCGGAACCCTTGTGTAAGAGATGCCTTTCTCTGATAGAACAGCTATTAGGAGAAAACAATCTCGATTTTGCTACCAGTCTCAATAATTTAGCAGAATCATACAAATACCAAGGCAGATACGCAGAAGCGGAACCGTTGTATAAGCGCTCCCTTTCTATGCGGGAACAGCTATTAGGAGAAAACCATCCCGATGTTGCTACCAGTCTCAATAATTTAGCGGTATTATACAAATACCAAGGCAGATACGCAGAAGCGGAACTGTTGTATAAGTGCTCCCTTTCTATGCGGGAACAGCTATTAGGAGAAAACCATCCCGATGTTGCTAACAGTCTCAATAATTTAGCAGAATTATACAAATACCAAGGCAAATACGCAGAAGCGGAACCGTTGTATGTGAGAGCTATTGCTATTTATCAAGAAAGATTACGAGAAAATCATCCCGATACCCAAAAAGTAAGGCAAAATTTTATGATTCTGTTGTCGCGATTATCCGATGAAGAATTACAGCAAAGATTCCCCGATGAGATAGTTAATCTCTTAAAAAGTATCAGGTAGGTAAAAAAATATATATCTCCTTCCCCGGTTTTACTGGGGAACGCTCAGTTTCCGGGAGATCCTAACCAAGCTTCTCAATCTTCTAGTTCAGAAAAATCGAATAAAGCTGCTGCCTTCCTTTAAATACGCGCAAACACGCACACTACAATAGTCCTATAGTCCTACTGCCAGTATGAAGCCATCTCAGGGGTTTGGGATTGTTTCGGATGGATGCTAATGGAACATTTTGCTAATATGGAATTGGATCAGAAGTGAAAGTTAACTGTTAATCGGAATGTTATTGTTCAGGAGAAAAATCATGAGTCTTACTATCTCTGATGAAATTTTATCCCTAACTCGGATGTCAGAATCTGAGCTAAAACAAGAAATTGCCATCATGCTTTTTCAAAAGGAAAAGCTGACGCTTGGACAGGCTAGTAATTTAGCAGAAATGAATCAATTTCAATTTCAAAATTTACTAGCAAGTCGCCAAATTCCTCTTCATTACGACCTTGAAGACTTAGATGCTGATGTCAAGACCTTAGGCAAACTAGGCAGATTATGATAGTGGTTAGTAATACCTCACCCATTAACAATTTAGCATCTGTCAATCAGCTAAATTTACTACAGCAACTCTACGAAAGCATCATTATTCCTGAAGCCGTTTATCGAGAACTGACTACCGTTCCCGTCGCCGGAAGTCAAGAAGTTCAAACCTTGTCTTGGTTCAAAAAACAAAATATAACCAATACAAAACTTGTCGAAAATCTTAATCTTGAAGTCGATAGAGGGGAGGCGGAAGCAATTACTCTTGCTCTTGAAATAAACGCCGAACTTCTGTTAATAGATGAACGTCTAGGTAGAATTGTTGCTTCACGTCTAGGGATTGAGTTTACCGGAGTATTAGGAGTTTTACTTGAAGCTAAAAGTAAGGGGTTAATTGCTCAAGTTAAACCATTACTTGACCATTTGCGTATTTCTGGATTTTGGATGAGAGAGCAACTGTATAATCAGGTTTTAAATCTAGCTAATGAATAAAATGCGCTCTCATACTAAATCTGGTTATTAAAAACTGATTATTTATTCCCACTTTTGCCTCTTGCCTCTTGCATGAGTGCCTGTCCTCATAAGTAGGGTCTGCTGAAAAAGTTTTTCCTGGGGGTAGGAGTCGGTCGTCGGTCGTCAGTAGCCGGTCGTCAGGAGACAGGATTCAGGAGACAGGATTCAGGAGACAGGATTCAGGAGTCAGGATTCAGGATTCAGGATTCAGGATTCAGGATTCAGGAGATTATTTTTATTTATTCCCCCCACACCCCACACCCTACACCCTACACCCCACACCCTACACCCTACACCCCACACCCCACACCCCACACCCCACACCCCACTATCCTATACTTTTTAAACAGGATTTAGTATGACCCTACCAGCCTAAAAATAGCAAAAAACCCGGTGGGAAAATCTCCCCACCGGGTCAAAAAGGCAAAAGTAAAGAATTATTTCTGATCGGCCTTTTTGCTTGACTTATCGCCCATTTTGTACTTACGCAAGAAGCGATCGACCCGGCCCTCCGTATCGATCATCTTCTGGGTTCCCGTATAAAAAGGATGATTACCCGACCAAACCTCCACATGAATTTCTGGTTTTGTCGAACCCACCGTCATCACCAGTTCACCATTACAGATCACCTTGGCTTCCGGATACCAAGTAGGATGAATTTTTTTCGGCATAATAAACCTCTCTATTAACCTAACGTTTCGAGTATTGAGGCGCTTTGCGCGCTTTGTGAAGACCGTATTTTTTCCGTTCCTTCGCCCGGGGATCCCGAGTCAGATAACCTTCACTCTTGAGGGGAGGACGATTTTCCGGCGCTAATTGACATAAAGCTCTAGCGACCCCCAATTTCACCGCGTCCGCTTGGCCGGTCAAACCACCGCCCTCGGCCTTAACGATGATATCATACTCGTTTTCCAGTCCCAAAGTCTCCAGAGGAGCCTTGATCGTCTGGATATAGGTGGGAATGCGGTTAAAATGGGTTTCTCCATCGCGACCGTTAACGGTAATTGCCCCCGTCCCCGGCACCAGACGCACGGCAGCGACCGCCGATTTGCGTCGTCCCGTTCCCCAATAAACTACCTTATTTTTACTGTCCGTGGCTTGCATTGACTTAATTTCCTCCTGCGGGAATCGTATTAATCGCTAAAACTTCCGGTTGTTGTGCCTGATGGGGATGTTCCGCACCGGCATAAACTTTCAGTTTCGTGAACAATTTCCGACCTAAGCTATTTTTCGGGAGCATTCCCTTAACAGCGTGTTCGATAATCCGTTCGGGAATGCGTTTTTGCAGTTTATCGAAGCTTTCTACCTTCATACCACCCGGTCTGCCGGAGTCGCGGCGATAAACTTTCTGTTGGCGTTTTTTGCCCGTCACCGTCACTTTTTCAGCGTTAATAACAATGACAAAATCCCCCGTATCCAGATGGGGGGTGAAGGTGGCTTTATTTTTGCCCCGTAGAATCATAGCGATCTCGGTGGCCAGACGACCTAGACGCTGATCGGCCGCATCAATGACGTACCATTTCTGCTCTAGAGTCTCTAAATTTGGTAGAGGTGTTTTGTTCATGGTGAGTTTGCCTTGGTTTACAAAAATAATTTTTTTTATTGCCGACCTGGGTGTTGGGGTGTTGGGGTGTTAGCGTGTTGGGTTTTAGTTGAAATTCCCCCACTTCCCTATTCCCCTATCCCCTCTGCTCGGAAATAATAAAGAGGCTGAGTCTCGAACCAGACGCTATCGGCAAAGGGAAAATCGGCGTAACCCACCCGCAGTAAACATAGTCCTTTAGCTGGTGCGGCGTATTTGACCAATTCTCGGCGCTGATTGACCCAGATGTCGGTAAAGTTTTCTAGCGATCGCTCACCAGTTCCCACCTCCACCAACATTCCCACCAATAGGCGCACCATCCCGTACAAAAAGCCATTGGCTTGAATTTCCATCTGTACAAACGGCCCTTGACGGTAGCATTCCACCCCTTGTACTTCTACCCAGGAATGGTCACGACTAGAGTTGGCACGGTGAAAGGCGGCCAGATGGTGCTTACCCAATAGGGGCTTTAAGGCCCTGGCCATCAAATCGGCATCGAGGGGACGATGGTAGTAGTGCCAACTAAAGGGGCTAACAAATAGATTGGGGATGGGGTCGGTATAGAGGGTGTAACGATAACGTCGCCAGAGGGCCGAGAAACGGGCGTGCCAGCGATCGGGAACCCGGCCCGAGGCCCGGATGACGATATCGTCATCTAGCCGAGCATTAAGAACCTTAGCCCAATGGGAAGGTGGGATCGGACTCTGCTGCTCGAAATGGGCAACTTGGGCGGCGGCGTGAACACCGCTATCGGTACGTCCGGCCCCGTGCAGAGTGACGTCATGACCGAGAATATCGGCCAGAGCCTTCTCGATTTCTTCCTGCACGCTCCTGTGATCGGGTTGCCGTTGCCAGCCGTGGAAATTAGTTCCCACATACTGGATAACTAGGGCGATCCGCGACTGGTGGCAAGCTGTCATCGTTACATCAGTTCGATAATCGCCATGGGGGCATTATCCCCGCGACGGCGCAGGGTACGCACGACCCTGGTATAACCGCCGTTACGACCGCCATAACGGGCTTGTGCGCCTTCAAACAGGGCGTGAACCAGTTGTTTATCGTAGATGTAGCCCATAGCCTGGCGACGGGCGCTCAGGGAACCGTCTTTAGCTAGGGTGATAATGTGGTCTACCTCTGCTCGCACCGCTTTCGCTTTCGCTAGGGTGGTGGTGATCTGACCGTGGCGAATTAGCTGGGTGGCCAAGCTGCGCAGCAGTGCCTTTCTTTGGTCAGCCGGTAGACCCAATTGAGGCACTTTACATCGATGTCTCATGGTATTTTCCTGGAATTGGGTTTACTTGCTTTTTTCTTGGGGTAGGGTGATGCCTAACCGTTTTTGTAGGGCTTCAATGACTTCTTCAGCCGATTTCTGCCCAAAGTTTTTGATTTCTAAGAGATCTTCTTGGCTGTAATCGAGGAGGTCGGCTACGGTGTTGATCTGCGCTCGCTTCAGGCAATTGTAGGCGCGCACGGATAATTGTAGTTCCTCGATCGGAATTTGGTTTTCTTGGTTGATCTCTTGGTCGTCAAAGTTACCGGAGGATTCGAGGGCGTTGAGATCCTTGAGCGGGTTAAAGAGATTAACTAGCATATCGGCCGCTTGGGAAAGGGCTTCTTTGGGGTTAATGCTCCCGTTTGTCCAAATTTCCAAGAGCAGACGATCTCTAGCTTGACCGCTTTCGGAACGGATATCTTCGACGCTGTAGTTGACTTTGGTTACGGGCATAAAAATCGAGTCGATTTGCAGAAAGTCTAGCGAAGTGGCTTCTTCTTTACTGCGATCGATCGCCCGATAGCCTTTGCCTTTTTCCACGCGAAATTCCATCTCTAGCTTGGCCCCTTCGGCTAGGGTAGCGACGTACTGATTGCGATCGACTATCTCCACTTCTGAAGGTAAATCGAATTGTGCCGCCACTACCGTCGCCGGTCCAGTTGCCACTAAACGCCCGATCTGGGTTTGATTGGTGTAGCTTTTCAGGATGATTTCTTTCATGTTGAGCATGAGTTCCATCACGTCCTCGCGTACTCCCTGGACGGTGGCAAATTCGTGATTGACTCCCGCGATCCGCAGGGCCGTCACGGCCGCCCCTTCCAGATTGGAAATGAGAATCCGTCTCAGGGCATTACCTACGGTCGTACCCTGGCCTCTTTCCAGAGGCTCTAGTACAAACTTACTGTACTGACTCTGATTCTTGTAAGTTTTTGCTTCTACACACTCGATTTGAAATTGCGCCACCGATTGACCTCCCTTGTTCAGTTATCAGTTATCAGTTATCAGTTATCAGTTTTCTTAGCGTTCAGCATTTAACGTTCAGCGTTCAGTTTTTTGATCAGATGGTCTTTGACGACCCGATTCTCCTGCTGATGTGCGAAAAGCTAACGGCTGCCGGCCTCAAGATCCCTGTCACCTGAAAAAGCTGTTCACTGTTTACACTCTCCGGCGTTTGGGAGGACGACAACCATTGTGGGGGATGGGGGTCACGTCCCGAATCAGGGTGATTTCTAATCCTGCTCCTTGCAGGGCCCGGATTGCGGTTTCCCGTCCTGCCCCAGGGCCACTAACCATCACCTCTAGTTGACGCATTCCCTGTTCGATCGCTCGGCGGGCGGCGTTATCGGCGGCGGTTTGGGCGGCGAAGGGGGTTCCTTTTTTGGCTCCTTTAAAACCACTCGATCCCGCCGATGCCCAAGAGATCACATCGCCTTTGGTATCGGCGATCGTGACAATGGTATTGTTGAAGGTCGATTGAATGTGAGCGACTCCGGTAGGAATATTTTTCTTCTGTTTTTTTGGTCCGGTTTTTTTGGTTGGTCGCGCCATAGTTTTTCTTGATTGGGGGATATCGCAATGAATAAAAAATTATTTCTTGGAGGGGGCTTTTTTCTTCCCTGCCACTGTCACCCGACGACCGCGACGGGTCCGCGCATTGGTTCGCGTCCGTTGCCCGCGCACGGGTAATCCTAGCCGATGCCGACGACCTCGATAGGTGCCGATATCGGCGAGGCGTTTGATGTTCATCGCCTCCCAGCGTCTCAAATCCCCCTCGATTTGATAATTTGTTTCGATATAAGTCCGTAGCGCCGCCACGTCTTCATCGCTGAGATCCTTGACCCGAGTGTCAGGGTTAACACCCGTCGCAGATAAGACTTCTTGGGAACGCGATAGACCCACTCCGTAGAGGTAGGTCAGGGCGATTTCCACACGCTTATCGCGAGGTAGGTCTACACCAGCTATCCTTGCCACGCTTTTTCTTTCTCCCTATGAACGATTTTTTTTCCAAAAACGACTACAATTAACGGTAACGATTCTCTGCCCCAAGACAGTGACTTTGGTGGGTTAACCTTGTCTCTGCTTGTGTTTGGGGTTAGAACAAATTACCATGACTCGACCGCGCCGACGGATGACGCGGCACTTTTCACACATTTTTTTGACAGACGCTCTAACTTTCATGCCTAACTATTCTGGCAACACTGCAAGCTTACTATTATATCAGATTTCTTTTACCCGTGTCACCTATTTTTTTAAAATAAATTTGGCCGCTTATTAGGCTTTTTGGCTTCTCTGCCCCTATTTATCGCTATTTTTTTTGATTTTTCAGGCGATAGGTAATTCTGCCTTTGGTTAGGTCGTAGGGGGTCAGTTCCACTTTGACTCGATCGCCGGGGAGGATTTTGATATAATTACGGCGGATTTTGCCAGATATATGGGCCAAGACGTTGAAACCGTTATCTAAATCCACCCTAAACATGGCGTTGGGCAAGGATTCGGTGACGGTTCCTTCCATTTCGATGAGATCTTGTTTAGACAAAGTTAATTCCTCAATTTCACTAGAGACAATTTAATTTAATGATCGGCAGCATCAACCGTGCTTTTAGCACAATTCCCCCAGTATAGCTTATCAGTTATCAGTGATCAGTAATCAGTAATCAGATGTGAGTTTTCAGTTCACAGCAAAAAAGCTCCCCATCTTCCCTCTCCCCCCGCAACGCGCACGAAGTGGTCTCCCGACTCCCCACTCCCCACCCCCATCTCCCCACTCCCAGGCAGTATTAACGAGTAATATTTAGATAATCAACAGCTTAACCTTGCTGTGTTTTCACTGATGACTGATGACTGATTACTGATGACTGATTACTGTTCACTGTTCCCTGAAAAGCTAGATTACTCGACGACAATTCGCCATTCATGGAGTTCGTATTCCACACAACCATTCTCGATTAAAGGATCGCGAACTATAATTGCTTGAGCCTCCTCAAGAGAATCGGCCTTAAATAATAACATTCCGCCGCCCCTTTCTGCCCAATAACCGGTTTTTGCTGCTCGTCCTTGGCTAATTAAATCACGCACATAGTCCTTATGGGCGCTGACATAGCGATCGAAGGTAGTTTTATCAACAATGCCTTTTTCTATCTTGACAAACCAGGGCATAAATTCTCAGGAGACTAGGACTGATTAACAACCCTATAATTATACCGATTAATCTTGGCCTTCAATGGTGCAATGTAACAGAGCTATACAATTAGCTAGAGTTGTTGAAGATTGCTAGAATCGAGATAATATCTTCATTTCTCTACCTTGCTTGTCTCCATGAATCAACCCCAGGGATCTCTATTTTTTATTGCGCTTTTGCCGCCGACAGAAGTACAGGAAATTGCCACAAAAATCAAGGTAGAGTTTGCAGAAATTTACAATAGTCGCGCCGCCCTGAAATCGCCTCCCCACGTCACTCTCCAACCCCCTTTCCGCTGGAATTTAGAACAATTACCGGATTTAGAAAGATGTTTAGAGGAATTTGCCCGCTTGCACGCTCCTATTCCCCTAATTCTTCAGAATTTTGCCGCCTTTAAACCGCGAGTCATTTATATTAATGTCCAGAAAACGCCAGAATTATTAACCCTGCAAAAACGGCTTTTACAGCAGCTAGAATCTTCCCTGAATATCATTGATAATGTCTCAAAAAGCCGAGCTTTTTCGCCCCATTTAACCGTTGGCTTCCGAGATTTAACTAAAGATAATTTCTGGAAAGCTTGGTCAAAATATGCTAATCAAGAGCTATTTTTTGAGGTGATAATCGATCAAATTACCCTCCTAATTCATAACGGTAAGCACTGGGAAATTTATCGGCAATTTTCTCTATGAATCCAGACCCTTGCAGGTTTCTATCTACAGAGGAAGGGGTTCTAGTGCTAAAATAGGAGAGAGCAGCTTTAAAAGCTTTATTTCTGGCTTTTTTGCGATATTTTAACCTATAGAGCCATTTTACTGCGACTCCGCCGCCCTGAAACCTATGTTACTCAAAAATCCCCCGAAAATCTCCCCCAATCTGATCAAACAGCTAGAAGCGATCCTTGGCAAAGATGGAGTCATCCGTCGCAAAGATGAATTATTAACCTACGAGTGCGATGGTATCACAGGATACAGACAAAGACCCGCTCTTGTGGTACTGCCTCGCAGCACCGCAGAAATTGCGGCGGTGGTGAAACTCTGTCACGATAACGAGATTGCCTGGGTAGCGAGGGGTGCAGGAACGGGCTTATCGGGAGGGGCGTTACCCTTAGAAGAGGGGATTCTCGTCGTCACGGCGCGGATGAATCAGATTCTCAGGGTTGATTTAGATAATCAAAGGGTGGTGGTACAGCCCGGGGTGATTAATAATTGGGTGACGCAAGCAGTAAGCGGGGCGGGATTTTATTATGCACCGGATCCCTCTAGTCAAATTATCTGCTCGATCGGCGGTAATGTGGCGGAAAATTCCGGCGGGGTTCACTGTTTAAAATACGGTGTCACTACCAATCACGTTATGGGCTTAAAAATCGTCCTTCCCGATGGTTCAATTATCGATGTGGGGGGGGCAGTACCGGAACAACCGGGCTACGACTTAACCGGTTTATTTGTGGGTTCCGAGGGAACTTTAGGCATCGCCACGGAAATCACCCTAAGAATTCTGAAAACTCCGGAATCTATCTGTGTTTTACTGGCCGATTTTACCAGTATCGAGGCAGCGGGCCAAGGGGTGGCGGATATTATTAAATCGGGAATGATTCCGGCGGGGATGGAGATTATGGATAATCTCAGTATCAACGCCGTGGAGGATGTGGTGGCTACCGGCTGTTATCCCCGGGATGCCGAGTCAGTTTTATTAGTGGAATTGGATGGTTTAGGGGTAGAAGTAGCCAGGAATAAGCATCGGGTTGCCGAGATTTGCCGTCAAAATGGGGCGAGAAATATCACCACGGCTAATGATGCCGAAACCCGCTTTAAACTCTGGAAGGGCAGAAAAGCGGCTTTTGCGGCGGCGGGGAAAATTAGCCCTAATTATTTTGTGCAAGATGGGGTGATTCCCCGCACTCAATTGGTGTATGTTCTTCAGGAAATTAAGGCTTTAAGTGAAAAATACGGTTATAAAATCGCCAATGTTTTCCACGCCGGGGATGGCAATTTACACCCGTTGATTCTCTACGATAATAAGGTGGAGGGGGCCTGGGAAGAAGTGGAAGAATTAGGCGGTGAAATTCTCAAACTTTGTGTGCGGGTTGGCGGCAGTTTATCGGGGGAACATGGTATCGGCATCGATAAAAATTGTTATATGCCCGCTATGTTTAACGAGATTGACTTAGAAACTATGGGCTATGTGCGGGACTGTTTTAATCCCAAGGGTTTGGCTAACCCGGGGAAATTATTCCCCACCCCGCGCAGCTGTGGAGAAGCCGCTAATGCCAAAATACAAGGGTTTGGGGGGGTGGATGTGTTTTAGGTTATCGGCAGTAATAGACCTCTTGCAGAAATCAAAAATCGTTGTTAGGGTTAGGAGTCAGTAGTCGGTAGTCAGTAGTCAGGAGAATTAAGAATGAATAACAATCAATTAAATGGTCTATTGGCAAATTTTATGCCATTTAATCCTTATTTTTGCTGTTTTTGAACCCTGAAAAATTAATTAGGGCTTGCTGAATAAATCTAAAAACCTTGCTGGATAAGACTTTTAGACTTTTTGTCAATCCAAAAGTACCGGACCTGGGAGTGAGCGGGGGGAAAATTCAGGTACTTTTTCCCTGAAAATTAGGTAATTGACCAGATGAAAATCGGTAAAACCCTACACCCCACACCCCACACCCCACACCCTGCCCCCACGAAAAACTTTTTCAGCCAACCCTAATTAGGGTTGGCTGAATAAATGTGAAATGTAGGCAAGGTAAGGGTTTTGGGGCTTTTCTTGCGAAACAGGTGCAAGATTTTGAGAGAATCGTCGTTCAAAACCTTGCATCTTCATCGGCCCGCGTCCTGTAGGGGCGAAGCATTCGGGCAATAACCTATCGGTGAAACCGGAGATTTTCTATCCGAATGCTTCGCCCGTACTTTTTCAGCAAACCCTAATTATGCAAGAGGTTTAATGATTTTTCTGACTGATTACTGATTACTGATTACTGACTACTGATTACAGTCCACCTTGGGGTCCTAGGGGCAGATTGATATTAGAGGGGAAAACCTGGACTTGTCTTTCTAGAAAGCGTTGAGTGATTAATTCTCGGAAAATCTCTAGGTCTTTTTGCCATTGTCCCAGAGATTGTTTGAGCAGATTTAATCGATCGCTACCCTCGGCCAGATTATAGTTAAAGTTACCGGCAAATAATAATGCCGCTAAGGTTTTGCCATCGGGTAATTGCAATTTTGCCTCGTTAATCGCCAGGGATAACTGAGAGGTTTCTAACTGATAAATTAGATTGATGCCGGCTTGTAGGGGGGCCGTACCGAAATTGTGCCAGGGACCGGGGGCGAGAAGAGTTTCGGTGATATATTTTTTAGCGGCATCGGGACTACTAGGGAAAGGAACAATACTTTTCGGCGCGATACCCAGGGCTTGATATTCGGCTAAAGGGAGTTTATCTAGATATAAACCAACAATTTCTGGCAGTTTCAGGTTCAGGCTATCGGGAGAGTTAATTATCTCCACAAAGGTAATTTTCCGGGGTTGGGCGACGATGCTGATACCATTTTGAAAATTAACTTGAGCGTAATTAGGATTGAGTACCGGCTGGCCATTTAATTCCCAGTCGGGGGGAACTATTCCCGAATATTTGAGGAAATCAACCGTTAGCATGGCGGGATTGAGGCTTTTGGCTGTAATTGCGATGGCAAGTTCTTGTATTTCCCGCAAACTAGCCAGAGCTTGATTGGAGTTATTGTCAGTGGTGGCAGTCATCAATTTTCTCCTTGGATATTTAAGTTTTGTCTCTAGGGTTACAGTTAAATTATTCCGGGTCTCGGAGGCCTAGTCACTAATCAACTTAGACAAAGGACAAGAGAGCCATTCCAGATAACTATTACTCAATTCTTTCACAGCTAATTCATAGAACCTCTGACCGTGTTCGGGAGTGGCTAAAGCAGGATTGGAACCCATACGACCATCGGGGTAGTTTTGGCGAAAATTAGCCGCACCGTAAATACCATGACCAGAAGCCACTTTTTCGGATAAAAAGGCGTTTTTAAGGCTCTCAGGGTAAAGATACTGAGTTAACGCCACTTCGCTCGGTGTAGCGTGAGAACCTTCCTGATCTCCATACAATTCTTTGGCTAAAAGATAAACATCTCGCACCATAAACCAATTGGCAACTTGACATTTAACCTCGTTTGTGTTAGGCAAATTGAGGGAATCCAAATGATAATAGGTTTCCGCAAAAGCTGCTTTTAGGGTGGCAATATTGCCCCCGTGACCATTAATAAAGAAAAATTGACGAAAACCGGCTCTAGCTAAACAAGTCACATAGTCGAGGATGACTTGAATCAAAGTGCTAGGACGAAGACTAATTGTACCCGGGAAAGCCGTGTGATGTAGGGCCATACCGACATTTAAGGTGGGTGCTACCATTGCTTGTACCTGTGTCCCCACTCCTTTAGCGATCGCCTCCGCACATAGAGCATCTGTACCAATTAGTCCCGTCGGCCCGTGTTGTTCCGTGGAACCAATGGGAATAATAATTCCCTGAGATTGTTCTAGATAGGATTCCACCTCTAACCATGTAGATAACTGTAATAACATTCGGCTCTAGCCTTCCAAAACGAATGCAGGTTGACAAATTGAGATAAAATTAGGACGAATAATCAAGTATTTTTATGTTAACCCTTGACAACCCCCCCTTGTCGGCGAGTACGGATTTCGTTCCCAATCATCGGATTTTAATCGTTGAAGATGAAGAAGTGATTCGGGATATGATTATTTTGGCTTTGGAAGAAGAAGGTTACGAGGCTCTCGGTGTTAGTGATGGTCGCGTTGCCCTAGAACTACTGCAAAGTCAAGAATCTAGTAATCACGGTGAGTCTCGTTTTGATTTGGTCGTTTTGGATTTAATGTTACCCCAAATCAACGGTCTTGATATCTGTCGTCTGTTGCGCTATCACGGCAATATTATCCCGATTTTAATTTTAAGTGCTAAGGCCAGCGAAACCGATCGAGTTTTGGGTTTAGAAGTGGGTGCCGATGATTATCTGACTAAACCCTTTAGTATGCGCGAATTAGTCGCTCGTTGTCGCGCTCTGATTCGTCGTCAAGGATTTACTTCCCTAGCTGCCGCTCCCGTGCGCAAATTCCGCGATGTTCTTCTCTATCCCCAGGAATGTCGGGTGACGGTGCGAGATGAAGAAATTAACCTTTCTCCTAAAGAATTCCGTATCCTAGACCTATTTATGAGTTATCCGCGCCGAGTTTGGTCAAGAGAGCAATTAATTGAACAAATTTGGGGGCCAGATTTTTTAGGAGACACCAAAACCGTCGATGTTCACATTCGCTGGTTACGGGAAAAACTAGAAATCGATCCCAGTCAACCGGAATACCTGATTACTGTACGCGGTTTCGGTTATCGTTTTGGCTAGGTGAGCGATTATATTTTCAAGTTTAGCGATCGCCGCTCGCGCAGACAATGACTATTTTCGCTTTTATTTTGGGAGTAGTTTTAGGTTTGAGTATTTGTTACTGGCAAGTCTCACGCTTAAATAGAGAGTTAAAGCGAACCCTGAGCGCTCTCTCGGATTCGGCGGATTTGTCGGCTTCTTTTCCCGTTACCTCCCTGGTGCGTCGAGAATTACAGTTTCTCTCCCAAAGTCTGCAAGAGCGAGAAAAGAGCTTAGAAATTCAGAAATCCTTGCTAGAACGAGCGCCGATCGCCTATCTTCATGTCGATGCCGATAATCAACTGCTCTGGTGTAATCAACAGGCAATTACCCTCTTAAAACTCGATCGCTGGCAGCCAGATCAGGTACGTCTGCTGCTGGAATTAGTGCGCTCCTACGAATTAGATCAATTAATTCAAGAAACTCGCCAAAAACAGAGTCCACAGGTGCAAACTTGGACTTTTTACCCGACTAATTATCCTGTCATCCCCATTAGCGATCGCCAAGTGATTGCTCCTAAATCGATTGCCTTGAAGGGTTACGGTTATCCGCTGCCGGAAGGTAAAATCGCTGTATTTATCGAAAATAGACAGCCTTTAGTGGAATTATCGCAAAATCGCGAGCGAGCTTTCTCTGACTTAACTCACGAGTTACGCACTCCCTTAACCTCCATTTCTCTCCTTACCGAAGCTTTACAAAAACGCCTCCAAGCTCCCGAAAGACGCTGGTTAGAACAAATGGCGAAAGAAGTGGAGCGTTTGAGCCAATTAGTCTGCGATTGGCTAGAAATCAGTGAATTACAAGCGGATGCGGGGCGATCTTTACAATACCAGATGATTAATCTAGAGGACCTAATCAGCGCCGCTTGGCAGACTGTCACCCCAATAGCCGCCCAAAAACAGATTAGCTTAGATTATTCCTCTCCGGTGGATTGGACGCTGGAAGTGGATCACTCTCGTCTGCTGCAAGTTTTCCTGAATCTCTTTGATAATGCCATTAAGTATAGTCCCGATCAGGGGAAAATTCGCCTAGAAATTCGGGAAATATCCGATACTATCGGGGAAAAATGGCTGAAAATTGACGTTATCGACAACGGGAAGGGATTTAACGAAGCGGATCTACCCTACGTTTTTGATCGCCTCTTTCGCGGTGATCCTTCCCGCACCCGTCAAAAACAAAGCACAAAGGATTATAGTACCGGTTTAGGTTTATCGATTGCCAAAGAGATTATTCAAGCCCATGGCGGTTCGATCGTCGCTCAAAATGATCCTAACACCGGCGGCGCTCGCCTACAAGTCACTCTCCCCTGTCAAAAAAAAGCGGTGGGGTGATGGGTGTGGGGTGTGGGGAGAAAAAAATCTGTCAAGTTCTCTGGACAACTGTGCAAAATCGAAAATTTTCTTGTTATGACTGTAGAGAAAGAGTAGTTTTATGTTAAGCGAATCTGACCGTGAGCCTATCCAAAGAAACCAATCATCCCGATCGCACCTATTTCGCTCGTTCTCTCCAGCGATTGGAGCAGGATGTGCTGAGAATGGGAACCTTGGTCGAAGAATCCTTTCGTCTTAGCCATCAATCCCTTTTTGCTAGGGATTTGGAAATGGCGAAAAAAATCGCCCCCCTTGACAAGGAAATCGATCGCTACTACCGTCAAATCGAGTTAGATTGTGCCACTCTCATGACTCTACAGGCTCCCGTAGCCCAAGATTTGCGGCTTTTAAGTGCTTTTATGCAATTAGTGCGCGATTTGGAACGGATCGGCGATTATGCCAAGGATTTGGCTGAAATAGCTCTCAAATTATTCGCCTATACTCCCCACGATTGTATGGGTGAGATCGAGGCTATGTCCCACCATGCCCAGTATATGTTAGCCACGAGCCTTGTTGCTCTGGCCGACCTCGATCAAGAAGCAGGTCCAAAGGTGAAAGAACTAGATAATACGGTCGATCGAGCCTATGATTATCTCTATCACACTCTCGCCCATCAAAGAGACATCAAAGGTGTGGTGGAACCAATCCTGCTGATGGCTTTACTAATCCGTCATCTGGAACGTATGGCCGATCACGCCACCAATATCGCCCAAAGGGTATCCTACATCGTTACCGGACAGAGAGACTGAGGGTGTGGAGGCTCCTGAGATGATTTTCCTCGAACTCTGGCCCTCGCTTTTAGCGTTTACGACTCAGGGGGTTTAAAATTTCACTTAACCCCTCTCCCAAGAGAGATAAACCCACCACCATCGTGGTCATTGCTAATCCGGGGAATAAAGTGGTCCACCAGATACCTGTAGATAAATCCGCCAAAGCTTCCTTGAGATCATGACCCCATTCAGGCACTTCTTCCGGTAATCCTAAGCCTAAAAAGCCTAAACCGCCTAAAACAAGGATCGCATCCGCCGCGTTGAGTGTAAACAGAACCGGGACACTCTGGACGACATTAAAGAAAAGATATTTTGATAGTATCCGGCTAGGACTGGCACCGATCGCTCGCGCCGCTTCGATAAATAACTCATTTTTAACGCTGGCGGTTTGATTTCTGACCACGCGAAAATATTGGGGAATATAGGCAATGCTAACAGCGATCGCTACATTGACGATACCACGACCCAAAACGAAAGCCAGAGCCACCGATAATAATAACCCCGGCAAGGTGTAGAGGGTATCCATGAGAAAGAGGAGAACGCGATCGATCTTACCCCCCAAATAACCGCTAATTAACCCTAAAGGAACCCCGATGACTAAAGATAATCCTGTGGCCAAAAATACCACGGACAAGGCCGCCCGGGCCCCGAATAGGGTGCGGGAAAAGACATCATAACCGCGCACATTCGTCCCGAACCAATGGGCGTAACTGGGGGCTTGTAGGGGATAATTGCTTAAAATGTCGGTTGGATCCTGAATCAGTCCGATCGCTTGCAGAAGGGGCGAAAACAGGGCAATCAGGATAAAAATAATTGTCAATACCAACCCAACCCCTAGGAGCTTAGTAGTTAGGTTGGGTTTCAGAAAAGGATCGATCGGCAATTTAACAGGAGTCATCGACAAAATTTAGCCATTGCATAGAACGCTAATTGTACAAGAGCAGTGTTTTTTCAAACAGCCGGGGCCGAAACGACCATAAACCAGAGTAAGACTGCTAAAGCTAAAACAGTTAGTTTAATCAGGATATAAAGCAGTCCGTTGGGATAAAGGAGATCGTGAAACATATTACCTCCTTGGGAGAGTAGCGATTGTCCCTCTCTATCTTTGATCTTAAGTCTTTCTTTGTTCAGCTGACGCACAACTTAACAAAACGTGCGATTATAGGGAAAAAGATTTTTTCACTAGCTATGGCACTACTGACCACGGGAAAACCATTTATTCGCGATCTGGAACAATACGGTGCTTTAGGGGTTTACGCACCCTTAGAAGGAGGTTACGAGGGACGCTATCAAAGACGTTTACGGGCCACTGGTTACAATGTCCTGCATATCACCGCTAGAGGTCTAGGGGATTTAAGTGCCTATCTTACCGGCATTCATGGAGTTCGTCCCCCCCATTTAGGTAAAAAAAATATTGGTCGGGAAGCAGCCGTCGGACCGGTTTATTTTATTCCTCCCATTGCTACCTATCAATTGGAAAATTTACCCCCCAAATCTAAAGGTTTAGTGATTTGGATTATTGAAAGTTTTGTTTTATCCTCGGAAGAAAAACAATACTTAATTAATCTTAGTCAACAGGAACCCCGGTTAAAATTTGTCCTCGAATTGGGTGGGGAAAGATATTTCCGTTGGCAACCTTTGAGCAAATCTTTAGTCGCTGCCTAGAATTACCGAAATAACAGGGTTATTGAAATATCTCCCCCTCAAACCCTCTCCCCGGAGAGGGAAACTTCAATTCTTGAGAGTTTGTTGTTCCTTTCTCACCCTTTGGTAGCTATTTATTTAAGTAGGGAGGCACAATTCTTTGTAGGATGGGTTAGCGGTAGCGTAACCCATGCGGGAGTTGGGTTTCATGCTTCAACCCAACCTACGTTCATCTTATATTTAATTCCACCCACCCATTTAATTTTCTTAATTTCGCGAGTTGGCCTAGGTGAATTTGCCATAATATGGGATATCGTTGCCGCAAAAAACCTAGGAGTTAAATCGTGACAGTGAGAGTTCGTATTGCCCCCAGTCCCACGGGAAATTTACACATTGGAACAGCACGCACAGCCGTGTTTAACTGGCTTTTTGCCCATCATCACCGGGGCAAATTTATCTTGCGCGTGGAAGATACAGATTTAGAACGTTCTCGACCAGAATATACCGAAAATATTCAAGCGGGCCTACAATGGTTAGGACTGAATTGGGATGAAGGTCCTTTTTTTCAAACTCAACGCCTTAATTATTATCGTCAGGCGATTCAAACCCTGCTCGATCGAGGTTTAGCCTATCGTTGTTATTGTACCCCAGAAGAATTGGAAAAAATGCGGGAAGAACAAAAAGCCCGCAATCTTGCCCCCCGTTACGATAATCGTCATCGTTATCTCACCCCCGAACAACAAGCTCAATTCGAGCAAGGGGGGAGAAAAGCAGTAATTCGTTTTATTATTGACGATGATCGAGAAATTATTTGGCAGGATTTAATCCGGGAAAAAGTTATCTGGAAAGGTAGTGATTTAGGGGGGGATATGGTGATCGCTCGTACATCGGAAAATGGGGAAGAAAACTTCGGTCAGCCTCTCTATAATTTAGCGGTAGTTGTTGATGATATTGATATGGAAATTACCCATGTTATTCGTGGGGAAGATCACATCGCTAATACGGCTAAACAAATTCTTTTATACGAAGCTTTAGGGGCAAAAGTGCCGGAGTTTGCCCACAGTCCTTTGATCTTAAATCAGGAGGGTCGCAAGTTATCTAAACGGGATGGAGTCACTTCGATCGATGATTTCCGAAAACTGGGTTTTCTGCCGCAAGCTTTGGTTAATTACATGACTCTCCTCGGTTGGACTCCTCCCGATTCCACCGAAGAAATTTTTACCCTTGAAACGGCCGCTGAAGTGTTTAGTTTAGAACGGGTAAATAAAGCGGGGGCAAAATTTGACTGGACTAAATTGGATTGGATTAATAGTCAATATCTCCATCGTTTAACCGGTGAGGAATTAGTGCCTTTACTTCTCCCCTACTGGCAAGAAGCGGGGTATGATTTTGCTGCTGAAACCGATCGAGCTTGGTTGATCGGTTTGGCTACTCTCATCGGTCCGAGTTTAACTCGTTTAAGCGATGCTGTCGCTGAAAGTCGCTTACTTTTAACCCCTCTGGCTAATTATAATCAGGAGGCTTTAAGTCAATTACAATTAGAGGGAGTTAAGGATATTATCAAGGATATTCTCGCCGCTATTACTCCCGATTTGACCGGAGAAGCTGCTAAGGGAATTGTTGAGACAACAACTAAAGCCCATCGGGTTAAAAAAGGTCTGGTGATGAAGTCTCTACGCGCCGCTTTGATGGGGGAGTTACACGGTCCAGATTTAATGCAGTCTTGGCTACTTCTCAATCAAAAAGGTTGGGATATATCCCGTCTTCAGCAAGCAGTAAATAGTTAAATTGATTGACTATCAGTTATCAGAAAATTTCTCGTACATTAGGGTTGACAAATTCCCTAGAATTGCTATATAATTTCTAGTATAATGGGAATCCGTGTCGCCCTGCATACCCTGCTCGTGATCGATTACTGAGGGGATGGGGCGGAGTTTTCGGTTTTGGCTCTTCTCGACTTTGTGTGATAATTTTTGCTTATGGAATCCTGAAGTGCTTATCGGGCAGAACTTTTATACTAAATCTGGTTATTAAAAACTGATTATTTATTCTCCGTTTTGCATGAGTGCCTCTCCTGATATTTAGCCTATACCCAACGGATGGCCGTATTACTTCCGACTTGATCACTCAATCCAAGCTTTTGGGGGGTTCTACCCCCCAAACCCCGGAGCGCATTAGTTTTTCGGTGAGATGCTTACACGCAGCTGCTGACACATCTGTAATCATTTAAGAGTCACTCCCGCAAGTGGAGTGACTCTCCTGATATGTAGCCTATATTCAACGGATTTAGTATTAGGACTATTTTGCGGAAGAAACTATCAGTATAAAACTCGTTTCCACACAGAAACCAGAAGATCGCGATTTTTCCCCTAACTGTCAGGGACGATCTAGAAACTTTCTTAATTTTCAGGCATTATCCGCAACTTTTCCCTAAATATAGATTTGTTGATCTCCTGACAAAAACCTATGGGTGAAAAAAAACGAATTGGAATTCTCACCAGTGGTGGCGACTGTGCGGGTTTAAATGCCGCCATTCGTGCCGTTGTCCACCATGCCAGTGGCAATTATGGCTGGGAAGTGGTGGGTATTCGAGAAGCAACTAACGGATTAATTAACCGTCCCCCAAAAACCACTATCTTTGATATTGAAGGAGTCGATCGCCTGTTGGTGATGGGAGGAACAATTCTCGGTACTACCAATAAGGGGGATCCCTTCGCTTTCCCGATGCCCGATGGAACCCTGATCGATCGCTCTCAGGACATCATTGACGGCTATCATAGTCTGGGACTGGATGCCCTGATCGGCATCGGTGGCGATGGTAGTCTGGCGATTTTGCGCCGTATTGCCCAACAGGGAGGCATTAATCTGATCGGTATCCCCAAAACCATCGATAATGATGTGGGAGCTACAGAAGTCTCCATCGGCTTCGATACAGCTACTAATATTGCCACAGAAGCCCTCGATCGCCTCCATTTTACCGCCGCTAGTCATAACCGGGTGATGATTCTAGAAGTTATGGGTAGAGATGCTGGCCATATCGCCCTGGCTGCCGGTATTGCGGGGGGGGCCGATATCATTCTCATTCCCGAAATTCCCTACCGATTAGAGAAGGTCTGCGAGAAGATCCGGCAACGGCAGCGTATGGATAAACAGTTTTCTCTGATTATTGTCTCCGAGGCTGTGCGTACCGAAACTGGCAATCGCCTAGTGCAAAAGGAAGCCCTAGGAGAAGATCGTCTCGGGGGTATCGGTCGCTATTTAGCCGAAGAAGTTGCCAGGGAAACCGGGGCCGAAACGAGAGTGACTTTCCTGGGCCACATTCAACGGGGGGGTATTCCTTCTCCGATGGATCGCTTACTGGGGGCGGCTTTTGGCGTGGCGGCCGTGGATCTGATCGCCAGGGGAGAATTCGATCGCATGGTGGCCTGGCAAAATCGGCAAGTGGTCAGTGTTCCCATTGAGGAGGCGATTAAAACCTATCGCGTCGTCGATCCCGAAGAAACTTTAGTCAAAACCGCCAGGGGTTTGGGTATTTGTCTAGGGGATTGAGATTAAATCTAGGGGAATCGGTGCGAGAATTAACCCTTAAGTATCGCCCTTTCCCCACTGATTAAAATTACCAATCAAATAAAGATAAACTCTGATAATTATTTTTCGGCAATTTCGCCAGTAAACCTAAATGATTAATGGTTCAGTTAATGTAGCAGAAAGATTGTTAGAAATCAACAATCTCGATCAAGAATTATTTAATTATTTTCAAGACAAATTACTTGATTCTGAGCAATTATCTCGTACCCTAGTGAGTTTTCAAGGTAATAAGAACCAACCGGTTTATCGCTGGTATAAATATAAAGAGGGTTTTTCCGTTGATCTGATAGTTTATCTTCTAGAAAAATATGGTATCAAACAAGGAAAAATACTAGACCCTTTCGCCGGGAGCGGAACAACTTTATTTGCGGCGGCGGCCAGGGGTTTATCAGCAGATGGAATAGAACTATTGCCGATTGGACAAGAATTAATTATGACTAGACAAATTTTAGAAAATGGCTTAAATAGTGATGATATACATCGTCTAAAGTACTGGTCTAACCATAGCCTTTGGCAACAGGTAGATGACAAAGTTAAGTTATTAGAATTACCAATTACTCAAGGAGCATATCCCCAAGAAAATCAGGCTTGTATAGAAAGTTACTTAGGGTTGATTGCCCAAGAGAATGAGCGAGTGCAAGCGATCTTAAAATTTGCCTTACTTTCTATTCTCGAATCAATTAGCTATACTAGAAAAGATGGTCAATACCTCCGTTGGGATTATCGTTCTGGTAAACAACAGGGCAAAAATATATTTGACAAAGGAAAAATTTTAGACTTTAAAATTGCCCTACATAGCAAGTTACGAGAAATTCTCGCAGATTTAGAGCCTAGTCAGCAACAATTGGAACTTTTTTCTAGAGATTATCCTCGGGGAAAAATTCAACTATATCAAGGTTCTTGTCTTGAGATTTTGCCAGAGATTTCCTCAGAAAAATACGATTCTATTATTACTTCTCCTCCTTATTGTAATCGCTATGATTATACTCGTATCTACGCTTTGGAATTGGCTCTGTTGGGAATAGATCAACTACAATTAAAACAATTACGTCAACAAATGCTTAGTTGCACTGTTGCAAATAAACCCAAAGAGTTACTAAAAATAAATGAACATTGGTCGCCAGCCATTGCCATAACTGATCGTCAAAAATTATTAGAAAGTATCCTAGGTTATTTAGAGGAATTAAAATCAAGCAAGGCCTTAAATAACCATGGTATTCCTCGGATGATTAGGGGGTATTTTCTGGAAATGTCTTGTCTAATTTATGAATGCTTTCTGGTTATGAAATCCTCGGGTATTTTCTGTATGATTAATGATAACGTGCGCTATGCGGGGGCTAGTATTTCTGTAGATTTAATTTTGTCAAAAATTGCCGAAGAAATTGGATTTAAAGTAGAAAATATTTTAGTAGTTCCTCAGGGAAAAGGTAATAGTAGTCAGCAAATGGGATGTCATGGTAGAGAATCTTTAAGAAAATATATTTATGTGTGGAGAAAGCCTTAATGGAAAAACCCTATCTCTTGCATTTAAACCAAAGTTGTGATTTGGAGACTACCTATGAAGCTATCCGTTCAGGATTTATTGCTCTAGCCTTAGAAAAAAATCAGAGAGCTACTCCTTTAATTGCAGAAGCAAGAACCTTAAAAATTATTGCCCAAACCGTAAACAATCCTAGAGAGTTACTAAACATCCCAGATATTCAAGCGGCTTTATTAACTGCATCGGGAATTTCTGATAAGGCTAAAAATTATTTACATTCCCAAGACAAGGTAGAAGCAATTCAAGAATTAATTGTCAATTTTCTGGAACCTGCGGGGACTAATTTTGTCGAGGAGTTAGTCTATAGATTTCTATTGATTCGGGGTGACACTTTAGGAGGAATCATGAGAAACGCGGGTGGCTCCTTAGCTCAAAGTAAATTTACTCGTTCTCTATTAGCAACTTTAAGAGTAGCAGGGATTGCTTATGATTGGCTCAATTCTAGTAATAATCAATGGAGAGAAGCTGAAGAAATGACACCTAATCTAGAAATCTTGGTTAGAGGTGTTAGCTGGTTAAATAACAGCCAACCAAGAACAATAATTTATAATGTCAATGTTCCCATTGTTAATAACAACAATATTGATTTGTGCCTTTTAAAATGTGATTCGACGCAATTAGCTAATCAAAAAATCAAAAAACAAACCTTACAATCTGCTGATTTATACATTGCTTTGGGAGAATTGAAAGGTGGGATTGATCCCGCAGGAGCAGATGAACATTGGAAAACTGCTCGTACTGCTTTGCAGAGAATTGATGATGCTTTTATAAAAATATCTAAGCATCCTTATACTTTTTTTATCGGCGCTGCTATTGAAACAAAAATGGCTAGGGAAATTTATCAGCAATTAGAGACGAAAAAACTCACCAATGCCGCTAACTTAACCAATGATAATCCACTGGTTTCAATTATGCGTTGGCTATGCCATCTTTAACCTAGTTAACATTTAGAAAATTAACCCTCAAATAAAGAAGTTATATCATTTTTCAAAAGTAATGACAGACTTAGTTGATCATTTCAAAGCGCAATCCCTCTCGGAGAAAGGAATTGCACTTTCAGATGTTAGTCACGACTATTGAAAATTGGTATTATTTCACCATTAAGGTAACTGCTGTAATTAACTCCCTTTATGGCATAGAATTACAATATAGTCATTTCAATTAAGATTGAGAATATCAATGCCAGAGTCCATAAGGGTTTAACTGGTCTAGAGTGTATCAGACTTATCTGAAATGATTATAAGATAAACGCCGTCAAACATACACACTTCTCCCGCCCCGTTGTATCAAAAGCTACAATTTAATAAATATTTACATTACTCGACTGGCGATTCCCGCAGTTGGCTAATCTCCATTCCTACAAATTACAATTGAGTTAAGATATTCATTTAATTTAAACAGGTGAGCGATGAAATCAAAAGTCAGTATTGAAATAGAAAAGAGAGAAGGAAAATATTCTGCTTACAGTCCTGAAATTAAAGGATATATAGCAGAAGGAAATTCCTTAGATTCAGTCATTGATGCGATCAAACAAGCCATCCAATCCCATTGGCATCAACAAGAAGAAGAATCCAGCAAGACAACGGCCCAATCGCTTCTCGAACTTTTTGAAAATATTACAGCCGGCATGACCGAAACAGAAATCAACAATTTGCCGAGGGACGGCGCACAAGAACATGACCACTATATCTATGGTATTCCTAAAAGCGATTCATGAGAACTATCTTTGCTGATACATTTTATTGGACAGCATCCATCAATCCTAGAGATAATTGGCACGGTCAAGTAATTGCTATTACTCGCACATTAGAACAATTTTGTCTTGTGACAACTGAAGAAGTTTTAGCAGAGACTTTGACTTTTTTTTCAGCTTACGGGAGTCAGATGAGACAGCGTGCTTGTCAACTTGTTCAAGGAATAATAAAAAACCCCAATATTCAGGTAATCCACCAAACTCATGAATCATTTTTAGCGGGTCTAACTCTTTACCAAAATCGTCCTGACAAAGAATATAGTCTCATTGATTGTATCTCTATGCAGACGATGCGAGAACTGGAAATTATCGAGATATTGACCCATGATAAACATTTTACTCAGGAAGGTTTTGTCATTTTGCTATAGTGCAATTGCCCTCGATTCTTAAGGTATTTAGGGTCTGCTGAAAAAGTTTTTCGGTGGGGGCAGGGTGTGGGGTGTGGGGTGTGGGGTGTGGGGTTTTACCGGTTTTGAGGTGGCCAATTACCTAATTTTTAGGGAAAAAGTCCTGGAATTTTCCCCCTGATCACTCCCA
>NZ_JAPZSZ010000122.1:0-4900 GCF_027532095.1 Microcystis sp. LE19-195.1E | reverse complement strand
AGAGAAGATGCAAGGGTGATGCAAGGGTGATGCAAGGGTTTTAAGAGATTCTAGCAGATTTAAGTGCATTTGGGAAGCTCTCAATCAAGCTAAAAGCCCTTTCCTGTAAGGTTTTTACCATTATTCAGCAAACCCTAATTATTAACTAACTACTTGAGAAAAAAGCTTTTCGTATTGATCCAAAGTCTTTTCAAAGGCATAATTTTCTTCCGCGTATTGTCGTCCTTTTTCTCCTAGTATAGTTGCTAAATCTGGGTTTTTATATAGCTTTAAAATAGCCGTAGCTAATGCCTCTGGATCTTCAGGAGTAACCACCAAACCACCACCACTACGCTCGATCGCCCTAGCGGCGGTTCCATCGGCGGGAACAGAAGCAATAATAGCACGACCACTAGCTAATAATACCTGAATTTTGGACGGCATATTAAAGGAAATAACGTTATGTTTTTGCATCACCATACCCACATCGGCGGCTGCTAACATTTCTGGTAATTTTTCCCGGGTTTGAAAGGGTAATAAAAGCACATTACTGGCCCCCTGTTGTTGGCGATACTTTTCTAGGCGATCAAGGGCTTCTTTTTTACCAACAATTAGCACTTTAATCTCAGGGATGTCAACTAAGTAAACTGCAGCATCGATCAGGGTTTCTAGGGGTTGGGTTAGGGCAATATTGCCAGAATATAAAACAACAAATTTGCCCTCAAGATGATTTTCTTGGCGAAAATAATTATTGTTTTTCGGCAGAGGTTTAATAAAGCTTACATCCACCCAATTAGGAATTTCAATAATTTTCTGACTCGGCACATTTTTAGTTAGGAGATTTTTGGTAAAACCATCGGCAATAACCGAGATTTTGCTGGCAGTTTGATAGGCAAATTTTTCGAGACGACTAAAAACCTTAATCATTTTCTCATTAGTTAATAATCCCACATGAACTGCCGCGTCGGGCAGAATATCCTGTAAGTTTAGAATAATCGGCACGCCATATAATTTACTCAATAAAGCGGCAGGAACGCAAACGGGTAATCCGGGTACAGTTAAGAAAATTAGATCGGGTTTTTCACCCTTGAGAGCCTGAAAGAAACTCAAAAAAACAAAGCTCAATTCAAAGAAAATTCGATTTTTTAAACTTCTTTGGGGACGCGCCCAGACGTAGGAACGTTGAATTTTAACACCATTTCGTTCTTCTTCTAGATAGATTTTTCCTCGGTATTCGGGATCGATTTCACTATTAGGATACCAAGGAAAAGCGGTTAAAACCCTGACTTGATGACCTCTTTTAACCAATCCTTCCGCTAATTCTGTCATCAGGGGAGCGATGCCGATCGGTTCGGGATAATAGTTATAAGAATAGAGCAAAATTCGCATAGGGATGGCAATTTGGTTGGGCGATTCAGTTTCATGATTTTATCAATAGTTACTGGTTTTTTGACAAATCAGATGCGCTTTTGTCAGGGATGACCCTAGAAAGAGGTTTGGCATCAGGTGAGGATTAGCGGTGAGAGATGCGGAAAAAAAGGGAAATTGGCTCATAAATTAATCCTCAAAACCTTATTTTTCCCTTACCCGGTGGCCGATATCACGACGATAATAGATGCCCTCAAAGTGTATCCTTTTCACCGATTGATAGGCAAGTTCGATCGCCTGATTAAAATTAGCTCCCATCGCCGTGACACCCAAAACCCGGCCGCCATCGGTGAAGATATCGCCGTGTTTTAAAACCGTGCCGGCGTGGAAAACGATCGCTCCCGCGGTTTCAGCTGCCTTAATTCCAGTGATTAACTGGCCTTTTTCGTAGTGGTCGGGATAACCAGCAGACGCGGCCACCACACAAACGGCACTACCGGATCGCCATTGTAAAGAGGGGAAATCAGTTAATTTTTGTTGAGCGCAAGCCAGCAGTAGCGGTGCCAGGGGAGTTTCCAGTAGGGGTAAAACCGCTTGGGTTTCGGGATCGCCAAAACGACAGTTAAATTCGAGAACTTTTGGCTCTCCGGCGGGGGAAATCATTAAACCCGCGTAGAGGACTCCCCGATAGTCAATGCCGCGTTTTTGTAGGGTGGCGACGATGGGGGCGAGGATGTCTCGGTTTACCGCTTCGATAATGGCGGCGGTGGCTATGGGGGCGGGGGCATAAACTCCCATACCGCCGGTATTTTTGCCGGTATCGCCTTCACCGATCCGCTTGTGATCTTGGGCAGGTAGCAGGGAACGAAAGCTGATCCCATCGGTGAGGGTGAGGATAGACACTTCTTCTCCCTCTAGGAATTCTTCCACCACGACTTTAGTAAAGCCACTGGTAAAAAGATCATCGATCGCTTCTAGGGCCGTATCTACGGTTTCGGCGACAATTACCCCTTTTCCTGCGGCTAATCCGTCAGCTTTCACCACAATTGGCGCTCCTTGCTCTCGGATATAAGTTTTTGCTAATTCTGCATCGGTAAAGGTTTCCGAGACGGCGGTGATAACTGCTGCTTCGCTCATTAATTCTTTTGCCCAGGATTTGCTCGATTCAATTAGGGCCCCGGTTTGTGTGGGGCCAAAAACGGCAATTTCTTGGCCGAGAAGATGATCGGTAATGCCGAGGGAGAGGGGATATTCTGGCCCGACAACCACCAGATCGACGCAATTTTCTCGGGCAAAGCGGCTAATTTCGGCAAAATCCTCCATTGCTATGGGGATATTTTCACATTGAGGTAAAATTGCCGTTCCCCCATTACCCGGAATACAGAACACTTGTTCTACTTCGGGCGATTGCAGCAGTTTCCAAGCCAAGGCGTGTTCTCGACCACCACTGCCGATAACGATAATTTTCACGGATAAACGCAGCCTAAATGACGATGGTTTAATTATCCCCTAGCTCCGGGTCACCATTGGCTAGAAGTTGAGATTACTTAACTTTTTAATCGATTTGACGGATTCAGGATTCAGGATTCAGGATTCAGGATTCAGGATTCAGGATTCAGGATTCAGGATTCAGGAGATAGGAGATAGGAGAT
Source organism: Microcystis sp. LE19-195.1E (assembly GCF_027532095.1). NCBI lineage: Bacteria > Bacillati > Cyanobacteriota > Cyanophyceae > Chroococcales > Microcystaceae > Microcystis > Microcystis sp. LE19-195.1E. The sequence continues at coordinate 1,901 of NZ_JAPZSZ010000122.1, read as the reverse complement.
AGGAGATAGGAGTCAGGAGATAGGAGATTATTTTATTTATTCTCCCCACACCCCACACCCCACACCCCACACCCCACACCCCATCTCCCCATTTCCCACTTCCCCACTTCCCCCCTTCTCCTCTCATAGACAGTCTTAACAAGTAATTTAGATAGCGAACAGCTGGTCACTGGATTTGACGGAGACAGGACAAATCAGCTTGACCGAAATGAATACTAAAAGCTACTTGCAGATTTTCTAGGGATTTAACCAACCAAGGCACCCGCTCGCGAGAATAACTCTCGTAGTGGTTAAATAGAATCGAAAAACGTTTATCTAAGTGGGGTTTTGCCTTGGGACAGATCAAAATCAACTTGAGCAATAACCCCACAGTCCGAGTTACCCCCATATTGGTGATCATATCCATAAAAATGTAATGATCGGGTTTTTGGCCGCTTTCCACCACCAGATAATTTAACAGTTGGCTAGAAGTACGCAGCATGAGAAATTCACTCGGTTTTTGTTGATCGCAGTGGGGTAGAGTATTTTGCAGGACATCGTCGAGTTTTTTGTTAAATTGCCCCTTGCCGTAGTCTAAGGAGGTAATCAGATAATCGTAGAGGTCATTTTTAAAATCTTTATAGGTAGGGGTATAAACTGTATTCGCCAGAAAATTTTGCGAAAGAGCCTTATGAGTATAATTTCCTGCTACCGTCCCCAGATAATGCTTGAGGGCGCGATTTAGCTCCTTATCATTGAGCAGGGTGGGATTTTCTACCGGTTGAATGATTCTCCCCGCTTCTTCCCTGATTTTTGGGCTATGAGCAACCTGTGCCAAACGTACCTGATAGGTGACATAACGAGAGAGATTTACCTCGAAACGGCTCTCGGTTTTCACCTTAATACGTCTAACGGTTTGTCGCTGTTCTCGGGGACTTTCATCACCGAGTAAATAGTAATCATAGAGATAGGGATAACGACTAATCAGGGTTCCCAGGGAAGCGGCGGTTTTTTCGCTGTATTTGCCGCTAATAATTCTCGCCAGACGCTGCAGCCTAACGTAGTCATCCGAGAGGGTAAAATTTTTGACCAGATGGCCCAAATTATTGGGGATACTGTAATGTCCAGGAGGTGGGGAGGGCAAATTTTCCAGTAGCGATACCAATTCGGGAATTGCTGGCTGATGGGCGGGCTGCGTTTGCCATCGATTCACTAAAATATGACAGCAGCGGTTAAAGAAATGATAAAAACGAATTTCGGGATCTTTGGCCTTGACAAGACGCTCTAGGGCTAAATAAATAGGAGCTTCTTGATAACCGCCACCTTCGATAAACAGACGACGAAAATTCTCGATTAATTGCTCGGGGGAATCGGTCCTGGCGCGGTCGAGCCAATAATCGTACAGTAGCTGTTCTTCGTCTCTTGTTTGTCTTTGTCCAGTGTTTAGACTAGCCATGGTTATTTGATTCAGCCCTCCTAAATCAGTAAGCGGATGGATTTTAGGGCTATGACCATAAAGGGGTCAATTGTGATTAGATAGTAGATGCTCCCTTCTGAGGATGCCCCTATTTTGGGTCATTGTACTGATCGAGTCGATCCATTTTAGCTTGGCAAGTTTGGGAAAATTCCCCTTGGCTTACCCAGCCAAGCTTGCGGACTATGCCCAGATTACTAAAAATTTAGGCAGCGTACCCTGCTAATTAAGTTAGCGAAAGGAAACCCCGATTGTATGTGATCTAAGTCACATTTAAACCTAAATCCATCTTCTAGATAATTCGGAATTTACCTAAAATGTCGGATGAATGCCCCCGCTACATTTTTCGACAAGATACTCAGCTTTGCGGGGGATGAAATCCGACCAGAATATCAACCGCAGAGCATCGGTTTAATTCCACCATCTGTGGGTAAACTGTGTTATAATT
>NZ_JAPZSZ010000108.1:0-7093 GCF_027532095.1 Microcystis sp. LE19-195.1E | reverse complement strand
AACTCGACCGACCCAACTGCAACAAAAAGCGTTAGATTTATTGGGAGTTTCTCTGATTTGTACCCAGTAACGGGGGGCTGGAAATTCTCTTAATCCCTTCTACAGCAGCGGTTATGGCCTTTTGTCAACGGGGAAGTCCAGATATTGGTGACTTTCTCTCACTTATGGTGAGCAGCAGAAGTTATTAAAAGAGGGCGAATGCAATTCGCCCCTACAATAATATTATTGCGCCATCTGATAACTGATAACTGATAACTGATAACTGATTAAGACATTTCTAACATTCTTTGAATCGGCAACAGTGCCTTAACTCTTAAATCTTCAGAAATAGTAATTTCTGGAGTTTTATCTCGCATACAGAGATACAATTTTTCGAGAGTGTTCAGTCTCATGTAGGGACACTCATTACAAGCACAGTTATTTAAAGCTGGTGCGGGGATAAATACTTTCTCTGGGGCGGATTTTTGCATCTGGTGAATAATCCCCGGTTCTGTGGCGACAATAAAGGTTTTTTCGGAACTTTTCAGGGAATAATTTAATAGTGCCGTCGTGGAACCAATATAATCGGCATGGCGTAAAACCGATGCTTCACACTCAGGATGGGCGATAATTTTTGCTTCTGGATGGGCGACTTTTAATTCTATTATCTTGCGTTCGGAAAAAGTTTCATGGACAATACAACTACCCTGCCAGAGAACTAAATCTCTACCAGTTTGCTGACTGACGTAACGACCTAAATTGCGATCGGGAGCGAAGATAATCGGTTGATGGGCAGGGATTTGATTAACTATTTTGACTGCGTTGGAACTGGTGCAGATAATATCACTCATGGCCTTAATTTCTGCACTGCAATTGATATAGGAAATCACGATATTATCGGGATATTGGGCTTTAAAACGAGCAAAATCTTCAGGATGACAACTATCAGCTAAAGAACATCCTGCATCTAAATCTGGCAGCAATACCAACTTATCTGGGTTTAAGATTTTAGCTGTTTCTGCCATGAAGTGAACCCCCGCAAATACGATCACATCTGCTGGCGTTCGGGCAGCCTGTTGGGATAAACCGAGAGAATCACCAATATAATCAGCTATATCCTGTATGTCAGAATTTTGATAGTAGTGAGCCAGAATAACGGCGTTTAATTCCTGTTTAAGCTCTTTAATTGCTGTAAATAGGTCATCAGGTAAGCTCGATCGATTTGCGGGTTGAACAGTTGTGAACACGGTGGCATTTATGGTTATTTTTACCAAATACTAAACAAGTCCCTATATCATAGCAAATTTTTTTAAAGTGATTAGGGAGCGAGAGCTTTTTTCCGTGCTCAGTAAACAGTCATCAGTAATCGGTGAACTGAAAACTCACATCTGATCACAAGGGCCGAATCTAAAACCTAATTGGTTAAGTTAAAAGCTTTGATGTGCTTAGTTTCTACCTTCTTTTTTGGAGCCTGTTGCCTTGTACCATGATTAACTCCCAATCCCACTTGAACAACCCGCTTCCTTCTCCCCAATGCTGTAACAAAAAACAACTATCCCCCGATAGCGATCGCTATTGGTCGAATAATTATAAATTTTTGTCAAGGGGTGCGGTCAGACATAGGAATCATCGCTAGAATGAGCCTGAATTGTCAGAAATTTAGTTAAACAGGGTTTTTGGCAATATGCTAATCTGGCTAACAAGCTTTTGGACGTGATATGGGGAAAACTTCTTGCGATCACGCTTAAATGGGGTGATATACAGAAAATTTCTACATATCGTTACTCTGGAGAGTGTTATACAGAAAGTTGACCTATAATATGTAGTTATGCCGCTTAGTCCTTGGTAGGGGCGTAACCGGAGCCGAAGCTGTTGGGATGTAGGGTTAGACTGGCGGAAAGTTTTTAGTAAAGTGTAATTTAAGGTTACTTGTGAGCAAACATTGCTCTGGAGAAAATTTCATAGTATAATCAGCGCCGAGCCAAATACATACTGAACGCAGATGCTTGAAGAATTTGTGAGCTTAGGGAAGTGGTGGCTTCCTAACAAACCAGAAGTAGTAGTTCCAGGAAAACTAAGCTTTTCGCCTGAGAGTGGCGCAACATTAGAATTAATTGGTTCGTTTTATAGTTCACAACTTAAAGAGATAGGTCAGGTAAAGATTTCTTCCATTGAAGGGGAATCAAATCTAACATCAGGTGTACGACTTGACTTTATAAAGCCTGAGGAAATCATTATTCTCGGTTTGCTTGATAACAATGAAAAAATTACCTTATACAGGTGTTCTGGACAAGTTAAAAGCTTTGAATTGACAAAACTCACAGCGAGTCTTTCATTCAATGTCGAGTATGTTTTTAGAAAAATTCACTTTGAATATGAACAGGACATAAAATTGAAATCTATTTCTGTTCAATATTCTCATCTAGAGAAATGGGTTGGCAAATCTGGAATACAGGTTTTTGCATCTCAAGAAGAGAACAAAATATGGATGAGTTATCAGCCGCCATCGAGTATTCATTTGGCGAAAATTGGCAGTCTCGATTTATATATTACCTTTTCTTCAGTATGTGTTTATCCATTTTACCCTAACGCGTACAATGCAAATATTGAGCAAAAAACTTATCTGACCATACAAAATCCCTGCAATCAACCAATAGATGATTGTGTCAATTTATTGATAAGATTCAGTGATTTGTTAAGCTTTGCAATGACAAAAGCAACTTCAGTAATTAAGGTTACTGGGAAAGCAGATGTCATTCATGAAAAGCCTGTACAGCAAGCAAATGGAGATTTCACACTGGAAAAAGAGGCGCGGGAAACTCAAGTCATCATAATATTTGGTTTATGGAATCCTACGAAGAGTTCTGAGATAAACTTGTCCCCCGATAAAATGCTATTTCTATTTAGTGATGTAGAAAACAATTTGGGATCATTCTTTGAAGCATGGATTAATAAAAGGGAGGAATATGAACCTGTTTTTGACTTGTTAATGGCAACAATGTATAGCTCTAGCCTTTACTTGGGTTATAAATTTCTAAATATAATCCAAGCTTTGGAGGCTTATCATACAAGAAAGTATGAAGGTTCATATCAAGATAAAAAGATTTACAAAAAAGGACTTTACAAGAAATTTATAGAGGTATTGAACGATTTTCCAAGTGAAAGTGATAATCAAGAAAATGGAATTAGTGATGAGTTTAGAAATGCTTTAAAGGGAAAACTAAAAAATCAAACAAGCTTTACTTTAGAGACAAGACTCAAAGAAATTATTAATAAAGTGTCCTCCTTGCTGCCAAATAATTTTATAGGAAGCGTAAAAGATAGGGAATTATTTTCTAGGAGAGCTTCTGAAACTCGGAATGCATTGACGCATCATAATAAAGAAAAACGACAACAGGCGGCAAGGGGTAGGGAGTTATTTCAACTTTTTCATACGTTGACTGTGATTCTACAAATTTGCTTATTAAGAGAGCTAAACCTTCCCGATGAGTCTATTAAAATTCTTGTGGAGCGAAATAGAGCATATCAGAAAGAATGGCGACCATCTTCAAACTGATTAACCACTCACGATTATATTGCTTGTTAAGTGCGATCGCTATTGCTGTAGGGTGCGTTCCCTAATGTGGCTCCCACTGCTCCACTGATCGATTTTTGGGGAACGCACCATGCACATTTATTGAAGTTGTGGGTTAAAGTGCGATGCCGCTCTGGTGGGTTGAGTTCTGGATTGGCAACCTGTCACCGAGCAAACCCGACGATGTTGGAATGATTCTGATAGCTGACGGCTAATAGCTAAGGGTTATCAATGCTAGGATAAAGGCTTGAGTAGAGAACGATCGAGCCAAAGCCATGTCATCGACAGAAGTAAAAACCCCACCCCCAGACAGTCCTGAATTCCTCGATGAGTTACCCGGAGAAGTGGAAATGTCCTTATTTGACCACTTGGAGGAGTTGCGGCGCCGGATTTTTTATAGTTTAATTGCCGTGGCTGTGGGTGCGGTGGGATGTTTTATCTTCGTTAAACCCCTAGTACAAGTGCTGGAAGTTCCCGCCCAAGGGGTAAAATTTTTGCAGTTGGCCCCGGGAGAATTTTTTTTCGTCTCCCTAAAAGTAGCTGGATATAGCGGCATACTGGTGGCTAGTCCGGTCATTCTCTTGCAAATTATCCTCTTTGTGCTGCCGGGGTTAACCCGTCGCGAACGGCGTTTAATTGTCCCGGTAGTGTTAGGATCGAGTGTCTTATTTTTTGCCGGTTTATTTTTTGCCTATATTGCCCTGATTCCCGCCGCTTTAAACTTTTTTGTCAATTATGGGGCGGAAGTGGTCGAACAAGCTTGGTCGATCGAGCGCTATTTTGAATTTGTCTTACTTTTACTTTTTAGTACCGGCATCGCCTTTCAAATTCCCGTTATTCAATTGATTTTGAGCTTTTTAGGCATTATTTCCTCGCAAACGATGTTATCGGGGTGGCGTTTCGTGGTTTTAGGGGCAGTGATTTTAGGCGCGATTTTAACCCCTTCCACAGATCCTCTCACCCAATCCCTGTTAGCAGGGGCGGTCTTGGGTTTATACTTTGGGGGCATTGGGGTGGTGAAATTAACGGGACGTTAGCAGTTTTTTGATAAAATTTGACGGCTGAAAACTAATTAAGCCAGAAAGCTAGAGATTGATTCTAGATTGAGTAACAAAGTGAAATATTTTTTCTTAACGGCAGGTTGGACAATAGGACGGGTGTGGGAATTTGGCGGTTTGTGGGATCACGCGAGTAGTTGGCGACGACCACCGCAGATAGAGCGATTAAATATCGGTATTTTAGAGGGAGAACAGGTTTTATGGCTTTATAGGGTGGAAGAAGCCGTGATTATGGTAGAAGTTGCCCCCAAGAGTGCAGAAATTGCCGATACTGTCCCCACCATCGGGCAAGTGGTGCTAAAACGCTTGATTAGTGCCGAACAAGTCCTCGAAATCCTGCAAAATGCCGAAGAAGTGCTGAGGAAGTAATCAGTTATCAGTTATCAGTTATCAGTTATCAGTCATAATTCCCCATCTCCCCACACCCTACACCCCACAGCCCACAGCCCACACCCTACACCCTACACCCTACACCCTACACCCTACACCCTACACCCCACACCCTACACCTCACACCCTACACCTCACACCTCACACCCCACTTCCTTATTTGGACTATTCTGGCGGAAGACCGATCGCAAAGACTTGAAATCTGTTCTAACAATAGTTACACTTCTTTAGAATAGATACACTTTTCAAGGGATAATGTAGGTCGGCTAACTCTTGCACTTAACAGTCGAGATTGTTGGGCTTATATTTTCACCCTGAATATAAAAAGCGTCTAAGTGGACACTAAATTGTCAATAGGAGGAGCGTAGTCAATGGGACTACCTTGGTATCGAGTACACACAGTCGTTCTCAACGACCCGGGCCGTTTAATTTCCGTTCACCTGATGCACACCGCACTGGTAGCGGGTTGGGCTGGCTCCATGGCCCTCTATGAGCTTGCTATTTTCGACCCCAGTGACCCCGTATTAAACCCGATGTGGCGGCAAGGAATGTTCGTGCTGCCCTTCATGGCCCGTTTAGGTGTCACTGGTTCATGGGGTGGCTGGAGCGTCACCGGCGAAACTGGTGTTGACCCCGGTTTCTGGTCTTTTGAAGGCGTTGCCGCCGCTCATATCGTCTTATCCGGTCTGCTATTCCTAGCGGCGGTTTGGCACTGGGTTTTCTGGGATTTAGAATTATTTATCGATCCCCGCACGGGCGAATCTGCGCTCGATTTGCCGAAAATGTTCGGTATTCACCTGTTCTTATCCGGTTTACTCTGCTTCGGTTTCGGTGCTTTCCATCAAACAGGCCTTTGGGGTCCTGGGATGTGGGTTTCCGATGCCTACGGTTTAACCGGTCATGTGCAGCCCGTAGCTCCCGAATGGGGACCGGCTGGTTTTAACCCCTTTAACCCCGGGGGTGTGGTAGCTCACCACATTGCTGCGGGTATCGTCGGGATTATCGCCGGTTTATTCCATTTAACCGTTCGTCCCCCCGAAAGACTCTATAAAGCCCTGAGAATGGGTAATATCGAAACGGTGCTTTCTAGCAGTATCGCCGCCGTTTTCTTTGCCGCTTTCGTCGTGGCCGGAACCATGTGGTACGGTAATGCTACCACCCCGATCGAACTCTTTGGCCCGACCCGTTACCAATGGGATAAGGGCTATTTCCAAGAAGAAATTGAGCGTCGCGTCGAGGCCAGCATCGCCAACGGAGCCACCATCGCCGAAGCTTACCAAGCAATCCCTGAAAAACTGGCTTTCTATGATTATGTCGGTAATAGCCCCGCTAAAGGTGGTTTATTCCGTACTGGTGCCATGGATAGCGGTGACGGTATCGCTAAATCTTGGTTAGGACACCCCGTGTTCAAAGATGGCGAAGGTCGCGTCCTCAGCGTGCGTCGGATGCCTAACTTCTTTGAAACCTTCCCCGTTGTCCTGACTGACTCGGAAGGTATCGTTCGCGCTGATATTCCCTTCCGTCGTGCGGAATCGAAACTGAGTATCGAACAAAGTGGTGTCACCGTTTCTTTCTACGGTGGCGCTCTCGATGGTCAGGTCTTCAGCGATCCTGCTGATGTGAAGAAATTTGCCCGTAGAGCGCAACTCGGTGAAGCTTTCGAGTTTGACACCGAAACCCTGAAGTCTGACGGGGTATTCCGCACTTCTCCGAGAGGTTGGTTTACTTTCGGTCATGCTGTCTTTGCTTTACTATTCTTCTTCGGTCACATCTGGCACGGTTCTCGTACTATCTACCGCGACGTATTCGCCGGGGTAGATCCCGATCTGGAAGAACAAGTGGAATTCGGTTTATTCCAAAAATTGGGTGATCTTAGCACTCGTAAACAAGAAGTTTAGTTTTAGCTAAATCATCCATATAACTAAAGGAGTCAAGTCTTTGACTCCTTTTTTTAATTAGGGTTTGCTGAATAAATCTAAAAACCTTGTTGGATAAGACTTTTGGACTTTTTTCCCCTCAAAAAGTGCCAGTTCTGGGAGTGAGGGGGGGAAAATTCAGGTACTTTTTCTCTGAAAATTAGGTAATTGACCAG
>NZ_JAPZSZ010000082.1:0-1664 GCF_027532095.1 Microcystis sp. LE19-195.1E | reverse complement strand
TGGTCAACTACCTAATTTTCAGGGAAAAAGTACCTGAATTTTCCCCCGATCCCCGCAATGGCTGGCACTTTTTGAGGGGAAAAAAGTCCAAAAGTCTTATCCAACAAGGTTTTTAGATTTATTCAGCAGACCCTAATTAGGAGTTGCTGAATAAATGTGAAATATAGACGAGGTAAGGGTTTTAGTGGCTGGTTTTGCGAAACAGGTGCAAGTCCTGTAGGGGCGAAGCATTCGGGCATAAACTATCGCTGAAACCGTAGATTTTCTATCCGAATGCTTCGCCCTTACTTTTTCAGTAAGTCCTATGTATAATAGCAAATTCAGACCCTTAAAGGCCATGAACCGAAGATAATGGCAGACAATTACTTAATTTTACTGATAACGGGCGTTTTTTCGGGCTTATTAGCGGGTTTATTCGGTATTGGGGGTGGCACTATCTCCGTGGCGATCCTGTTAAATTTGGGCTACAGTTACGGGGAATCGGTGGCTACCAGCAGTTTAGCGATCGTTTTTACTTCCCTAGGGGGTACGATCCAAAATTGGCGATTAGGTTCCCTCAAATGGCAGCGAGTTCTCCTCTTAGGTTTACCCGGGATTTTTACGGCATTTATCGGGGTCTATCTGGTCAAATCTAGCCCCAAACACCTCCTAGAAGCGGCTTTTGGTTGTTTTTTACTACTCAATATCTATTTAACCAATCTCAAGCAAAATTTAAGCCAAAAAGAGCCAGTTTCTGCCCTTAGATTGCATCCTAATCTAGCCTGTCTGCTAACCGGAGGAATCGCTGGATTTCTAGCCGGTATTTTCGGAATTGGCGGTGGGGCGATCATGGTGCCACTACAAATGATTTTTTTGGCAGAAAAGATCAAAATCGCCATTGTCACCAGTTTAGGTGTGGTTTTACTCAATTCGATCGCCGCCTGTTTCGCTCATGCCCAAGCTGGTCATATTCTTTATCTAGAAGGGATTATTTTAGGTATCGGTGGTTCTATAGGTGTACAAGTAACCACTCGTTTTTTACCGAAATTACCCGATCGATTGGTGCGGATTACTTTTTATATTTTTCTGCTACTGATGGCCATTTATTTCTTCATCCGCGCTTGCTCTTAGACCGCATCAACGGACTCGTTAAATCTCAACTTTCTAACCCTTCCAGTCTCTCCCTGATGGGCTTTTTCCGTATTCATCAATAAAAAACGGAGAATACTTGACAAATTCGGGGGGGTAGAATGGCGGAGATTATTGCTTTTAATCGCTCATCTATGGGGTATAAATCTTAACTTTTCCCAGTATTAGCCATAACATTAGCTTGAATCAATCAAATCAAACAGGATTTAGTATAACAGAACCTCCTAGACATGAGGACATAAGGAGATTATGTCCCGTTTTGTATAGCTCTAACCTGTTTAACCTCTAATTCTAAGGCGGATGCGACTTGCTCAACGCTTAACCCTAAGGCTAACAAACGGGGGACCGCCTCTAATGCTTTGTTTAGTCTGCCTTGCTCAATGCCTTGCTCAATGCCTTCCTGACGACCTTCCTGACGCGCTTCCTCGCGCACATCTTGAAAATACTGAGTTTGTTTTAATTCATCTAAACTAAACATAGTTTCTATCTCCCGACGATTGAGAAGCGGTAACTTATAAACAAGAATCGTCTCTATT
>NZ_JAPZSZ010000301.1:0-7967 GCF_027532095.1 Microcystis sp. LE19-195.1E | reverse complement strand
TCGCTTGGGCATTCGTTTTCAATTGGCCCAACCAGAGTTACTCTTGTATTATCCCGATGGTCAACCTTTCACCAGTTACAACGAAGAACGACAACGGGCCGAAACGGAACGACAACGGGCCGAAACGGAACGACAACGGGCCGAAACGGAACGGCAACGGGCCGAAACGGAAAGTCAACGGGCGGAAGCGGAACGGCAACGGGCCGAACGATTGGCGGCAAAACTGCGGGAGTTAAATATTAATCCCGAAGAAACTTAAAAAAATTATCGATCGGCTCAATCGATCGAGATAGTCTCGCTACAATGAAAGTAGATAAATATCAAGTCCTCTAGCTAGAGTCGCAACAGTAAGCCCAGAAAAAATGCGCTAGGGCAGGGTTGACTAAATCGACGAAGCAATCGCTAAATAGGGGTAATTTCCGTCCACTTCTCCCCAATCCTGAACGGGAGAGGCAGAACCGAAGAATTTCTATAAAATTTCGGTAAGGGTGGAAAGATCAAGTAAGTTAGCGTTAGGGCTTAATCTTCGCCACGGAAAGTAGAACTATGACAGTTTGTGAATATCGGCCAGGTTTAGAAGGAATTCCCGCCGCCCAATCGAGTATCAGCTTTGTGGATGGGCAAAAGGGAATCTTAGAGTATCGGGGCATTCGGATTGAGGAACTCGCCGAAAAAAGTACCTTCCTCGAAACCGCCTATCTCCTTATCTGGGGTGTTCTGCCCACGGGGGCGGAACTGGACGAATTTGCCGATGAAATCCGTTATCATCGACGCATCAAGTACCGTATCGAAGACATGATGAAATGCTTCCCCGAAAAAGGCCACCCCATGGATGCGCTACAAACTTCGGCGGCGGCTTTAGGGTTATACTATGCCCGTCGAGCTTTGGATAATCCCGAATATATCCGTCAGGCAGTAGTCCGGCTATTAGCGAAAATCCCCACCATGGTGGCGGCGTTTCAATTAATTCGCAAAGGTAATCATCCCATTCAGCCCAACGATAGTCTTGATTATGCGGCCAATTTCCTCTATATGTTGACGGAAAGACGACCAACGGATTTAGCGGCGAAAGTTTTCGATGTCTGTTTGACCCTCCACGCCGAACATACCATGAATGCCTCGACTTTTTCGGCCATGGTGACGGCTTCCACTTTAACCGACCCCTACGGTGTCATCGCTTCAGCAGTGGGAACTCTCGCCGGCCCCCTCCACGGTGGGGCAAACGAGGAAGTATTGTTAATGTTAGAGGAAATCGGTTCGGTGGCTAATGTTCGTCCCTATGTGGAAAAATGTATCGCCAATAAACAAAAAGTTATGGGTTTTGGACACCGGGTATATAAAGTTAAGGATCCCCGGGCGACGATTTTACAAAATCTTGCCGAACAATTATTCGCGGAATTAGGTTCCGATGAATACTACGATATCGCCCTAGAATTAGAACAGGCAATGGTGGATATCTACGGCGAAAAAGGTATCTATCCTAATGTGGATTTCTATTCGGGATTGGTCTATCGGAAATTAGGCATCCCCAATGATTTATTTACCCCGATTTTTGCCATCTCCCGGGTGGCCGGTTGGTTGGCCCACTGGAAAGAACAATTAAATACTAACCGCATTTTCCGTCCTACCCAAATCTACACTGGAGAACACGAAGTCCCCTATACACCGATCGAACAACGTTCTTAGATTTTATCTCATATTTTTGATGGAAACACGGTTTCTCGCCTTTGTCAATCTTTTCTAGGCGAGATTTTTTGTCTCATTTCCTGTTATATTGATGGGGCAAGGAAACAGTCCAGCGGCTTTCAGCTTGGTCAGTTTCGGTGTATATAGGGTCTGCTGAAAAAGTTTTTCGGTGGGGGCAGGGTGTGGGGTGTGGGGTGTGGGGTGTGGGGTTTTACCGGTTTTGAGGTGGCCAATTACCTAATTTTTAGGGAAAAAGTCCAGGGATTTTCCCCCTGATCACTCCCATACCTGGTACTTTTTGATTGACAAAAAGTCTAAAAGTCTTACCCAACAAGGTTTTTAGATTTATTCAGCAAACCCTATATAGCAAGACAAGGTCTTTACTTCTAGATAGTCGGACAGAAAAATATTAAAGATTATGGTGAAATTTTGGCAGGGATTAACGGTATTTTTAATTTCTTGTTTATTGCTGATTTCCCTAACTGCTTGTGGTAATCAAGTTAGACGCAATCAAGTGGTCATATCGGTATTAAGTGACCCAAAAACCTTTAATGCTGTTTTATCGGCCGAATCCCCGAATATTTTTGGTTTAACCTACGAAGGACTATTAACAGAAAATCCCATTACTGGCAAAAAAGAACCGGTCTTAGCAGAATCTTGGACAATTTCCGATGATAATTTGAGCATTATTTTTACTATCAGAGAGGGTTTAAAATGGTCGGATAGTCAACCCTTAACCGTTGATGACGTGGTTTTTACCTATAAAGAATTATATCTAAATCCTGATATTCCTAACAACTACCGCGATAGTTTAAGAATAGGATTAAAAAAAGAATTTCCAGTTATCACTAAACTAGATAATCGCAGAATCGAATTTAAACTACCCGAACCTTTTGCTCCTTTTTTAGATGCTGTCAGTTCACCGATTTTACCTAAACACGCTTTAGAAAAAACTATTCAGAAAAAAAGCCCCGATGGTAGGTTAGAATTTCTCTCCACTTGGGGGTTAGATACTCCTCCCGATCAAATTGTTTTTAATGGTGCTTATAAACTAAAAGAATATATAACGGGACAAAGGATTATTTTTGAGAATAACCCTTACTATTGGAAAAAAGATGCCCAGGGACAACAATTACCTCATATAACTTCGGTAATTTGGGCAATTGTTGAATCTCAGGACACAACTTTACTACAATTTCGTTCGGGAAGTTTAGATTCTATTGGGGTAACTCCCGAATTTTTCTCCCTCTTAAAAACTGAAGAAGAAAGAGGAAATTTCACGATTTTTAATGGGGGACCTGCCTACGGAACCCAATTTATCGGTTTTAATCTCAATCAAGGAAAACGCGACGGAAAACCCCTAGTAGATCCGATTAAATCCCGTTGGTTTAATAACTTAAATTTCCGCCAAGCTATTGCCTACGGCATTAATCGTCAAAGAATGATTGATGATATCTATCGAGGATTGGGACAAGAACAAAACTCTTTTATTTCTATTCAATCGCCTTTTTACGATAAAACCCTGAAAGGTTACGATTACAATCCCGAAAAAGCCAAAGAATTATTATTAGAGGCGGGATTTAAGTATAATAGTGATAATCTGCTAGTCGATATCGATAATAATCCCGTTAGATTTAACCTGATTACTAATGCAGGAAATAAAATCAGGGAAGCTATTGGGGCGCAAATTAAAAATGATTTAGCCGCAATAGGAATTCAAGTGGATTTTCAAGCGATCGCTTTTAGCAATTTAGTTGATAAACTAAGTAATAGTCTAGATTGGGAAGCACATATTTTAGGTTTTACCGGCGATAATGAACCCCACGCCCCCAATATTTGGTATGTAGATGGAAATCTCCACGCTTTTAACCAACAACCTCAACCCGGCAGCCCGCCGATTCAAGGCTGGCAAGCGGCGGATTGGGAGAAAAAAATCGCCGATTTATACGTCAAAGGTTCCCAAGAATTAGACTTTGAGAAGCGCAAAGTTATCTATAATGAAATTCAACAACTTCAACAGGAATACGTCCCGTTTATTTATCTAGTTAATCCCCTCGCTTTGGGGGCTGTGCGTAACTGCTTTGAAGGAATACAATTCTCCGCCTTGGGTGGTGCATTCTGGAATCTAGAAGAATTAAAGAAAACCTGTGGAGGTGTTTAATGACTCATTTTGGCATTCTTTGTCCCACCGCTTCTGGACATATCAATCCTCTCCTACCTTTAGGAAAAGAGTTACAAAAACGCGGTCATAAAGTTACCTGTTTTCTAACTCTTGATGGTGAAGAAATGGTGCAAGCAGCCGGCTTAGATTTTCAGGCAATTGCACCTGACAAATATCCGAAAGGCACATCAGCCAAAAATTTAGCCGAAATTGGTCAATTACGGGGAACAGCAGCCGTCCGTCGCACGGTACAATCAGTGACTAATTCTACCGCTGCCCTCTTTGAAACTATCCCTCAAGAGATGCGTCGCTTGGGAATTGATGCCCTAATTGTCGATCAAGTCTCCCCCTCAGGAGGTACAATCGCAGAAAAATTAGCTATTCCCTTTGTCAGTTTTGCTGGGGCATTGGTTTTAAATCGTGACCCGCTTATTCCGCCCTTTATGACTACTTGGGACTATAATCCCTCATTTATCGGGGTTATTCGCAATAAAATTGGCTATAAACTCCTTGACTCTCTGACTCGTCCCCTGAATGAGTTAATCAACCGGCAACGTCAAGAATGGGGGTTAATTCCCTATCAAAACATCAATCAACGCTATTCACCCATCGCCCAAATTAGCCAACAACCTGCCGAATTCGAGTTTCCTCGGCAAAATTTACCCGCTCACTTTCACTTTACCGGCCCCTTTCACGATTCCTCCACCAGAAAAACGATTCCTTTTCCCTACGAAAAATTAACCGGACAACCCTTGATTTATGCTTCCCTCGGTACAATTCAAAATCGCCTACAATCGGCCTTTAATGCGATCGCCGAAGCCTGTGCCGATTTGCCGGTACAATTAGTTTTATCCTTGGGCAACACCGACTCTAACATTCAAATAACGACAAAAAACGCCCTAGTTGTTCCCTACGCTCCCCAATTAGAGCTTTTAACCAGAGCCTCTCTTACTATCACCCACGCAGGCTTAAATACTACCCTAGAATCCCTAGCGCAAGCTGTACCGATGGTGGCCATTCCCATCGCTAACGACCAACCGGGGGTATCTGCTCGGATAAAATGGTCGGGGACAGGGGAAGTGATTCCGATTTCCCGTCTAGAAGTTCCCCGTTTACGAAAGGCGATTGAAAAGGTCTTATCCTTCCCCAGTTACCGAGAAAATGCCCTGAGAATGCAAAAAGCACTACAGAAGACTGGAGGAGTGAAAATGGCCGCCGATATCGTCGAAAAGGCCATTTCTACCGGCCAACCCGTCCTATCGGTATAATGGCTAGGGTCTGCTAAAAAAGTTTTTCCTGGGGACAGGGTGTCGGGTGTCGGGTTTTAAAAACGTTATCGAAAACAATTGACAAAAATCGCCCTTTATAACCCGTCCATGGCCTAACACAAACCGAAGAACCATAAAGATTAGATTGAACATTTCTGGGATTTCTGTCTAACAGCAATGGTCAGCGGTGATGAATGAACTAGAACATCGCCGCTTCATCGTGTTAGCTGGCTTGTGCTTAGAGTGTAAGTTTGCGGAGAAATCATGCGTATAGTAACTGATTATTAATACTATCAACAGTCAACGTGTTGACTAAAACACCAACCCGT
This sequence comes from Microcystis sp. LE19-195.1E, assembly GCF_027532095.1. Classification (NCBI taxonomy): domain Bacteria; kingdom Bacillati; phylum Cyanobacteriota; class Cyanophyceae; order Chroococcales; family Microcystaceae; genus Microcystis; species Microcystis sp. LE19-195.1E. The sequence goes on along the minus strand of NZ_JAPZSZ010000301.1, from coordinate 2,523 downwards.
TGCACGACCTCGTAGGCAGTTTTCTGAGGGACAACAATAATTCCACAATGTTCTCTGCCTTCCTCTATGAATTGAAGATGCAATCGTTCAAAATCAACTCGGTTGTGGGTGACAAGACATCTACCTAAAGAAGCTGCAAATTCTAATTGTTCGCTGTCAGTTTTGCCCAAAGTTGACTGCTCAGGAACAGTGGTGACATCTAAACCACGAGAACGCAGAAGTGTTGCAACTAACGCCGACATATCTTCGTCCATGTAAAGCGAAGCAAATATGCTCATAGCTTACCCAAAGCTGCCTTTACAGAAGGATGCACCAACTCATCGGGGACTTGGTTACGTTCAATGTACTCGTTAATTTCTGCTTGATGATCCAAATAAAAACTCAAGGCATCGAACACTTGTGCTAAGGTCAAATGAGGTAAATGAGTTGGAATTTCCTCTGGCATCACACCTAATCGCCACAGACCTACGATTGCGCGAATAGATGTGCGAGTGCCTTCAATAATTGGCTCTCCACCTAAAATCTCATTGTTTCTGGTGACATAACGTGAAAGAGTGATAATCGTCATGGAATTAGGTCTCTTAGGGAAATCGCTAATTCTATTTTAGTCAGGGACAGACATGACTTGATCATGGCATCTAGTCGCTAGAGGCATCGTCGGCTAGATGTTTTTTCGGCAACTTAACCTAAGACTGGCTCTAATAGTTTGACTAGAGAAAAAAGAGGTGCGTTACATTTCATTAACTACCAGAGCGGCGTACTGCTACGCAGTGCCTTCGGCATCGCACTGACACAAACCGAAGAACCATAAAGATTAGATTGAACATTTCTGGGATTTCTCTCCAACGGCAAAGTTAGCCTGCTTTTGGGGCAGGGATTAGCGCAAAGGTGGTGTTATACTCAGACAAAGTGCAGAAAGTCAAAATCCGTAACTTTCTTGAATCCATGCTGACAACTACTCAATTTGCGCCCCTGCTAAAGCAATTGTCTTACTCCGATAAGCTCTTATTACTTAACTTTCTTGTAGCCGAGTTGCTCAAGGATTCTGGTATTGTACCGATGTCTATTGAAGATGATCTCCCTAGACAAGGTTTACATGACTCTTTTGAGGCTGCCGCCATTCTTGCTCAAGCATTAAAAGAGAAACAAGAATTGACTCATGGCTAATAAGGTAAGATTTGCTTTCACTGAGGTAGATTCTAGTCTTGGGGCATTAAGTGCGCTTCCTTATTTACCTATAATGTCGGCTTGAAGGAACCCTCGGTTTCACCTCGGAGATGAAAAGTTCCGCCAGCATAGAACAGCGAAGCACGACTAAGAATAACTCTAATCTATAGTTGCCAATTTAATTTTAGTATGCTAGAATAGTTTGCGTGGTAGGTCGATAACGCAAAATGTTTGTTTTAGAGTACAAGCTTAGAGGAAAACCATCTCAATATCAAGCCATTGATGAGGCTATTCGGACAGTCCAGTTTGTTCGGAATAAATGTCTTAGATATTGGGAAGACAATAAAGGTGTAGGACAAAAGGATGTATATAAATATGTCACTCAATTAAGAAGTGAATACCCTTTTGTTCAAGACCTTAACTCTACAGCTTGTCAACAGGCTTGCGAACGGACTTGGACTGCTATTCTTAGGTTCTATAACAATTGCCAGAACCAAATCGCTGGTAAAAAAGGCTATCCTAAATACTCTAAACGTACTCATTCTGTTGAGTTTAAAAAGTCAGGTTGGAAACTTAATCGAAATTCCAAGAGAATAACTTTCACTGATGGAAAAAACCTTGGGGAGTTAAAACTAATTGGTAGTCGAGACTTGTTTTATTTTCAAGAATGGCAAATTCAACGGATAAGAATAGTTAAAAGGGCTGATGGATATTATTGCCAGTTAATGCTAAAACTCGATGCTAGAGATATAACCCCACAATTAGAATCGACGGGTCATTGCCTAGGATTAGATATGGGGTTAAAATATCTTTATGCTGACAGCAACGGGAATACAGTAGAGCCTCCTAAGTATTATCGAAAAGCCGAGAAGCGTCTTAATAAACTGAATAGAAGAAAGTCGAAAAAGTTTAAGAGAGGACAAAAGCAGTCTAATAACTACAAAAAAGCTAGTCAAAAATACGCCAAGGGACATTTAAAAGTAAGTAGGCAACGAGAAGAGTTTGCTAAAAAATTGGCACTCCGTTTAATTCAGTCAAACGACTTGATAGCTTACGAAGATTTAAAAGTCAAGAACCTTGTGCGTAATCGAAAACTAGCCAAGAGTATCAATGATGCTGGTTGGTCGCAATTAAGAAAATGGATAGAGTATTTTGGTATTAAATACGGCCGATTAACTATTGCAGTTAATCGGGCCTATACAAGTCAAGAATGCCTTAATTGTGGTCGGTTAATCCAAAAGTCTCTATCAGTTAGAACTCATGTTTGTTCCTGCGGATATGTGGAAGATAGGGACAAAATGGCGGCATTAAATATACTCAAAAAAGCTACGATAGGGCATATCGGAAGCTGGTCGT
>NZ_JAPZSZ010000089.1:0-8333 GCF_027532095.1 Microcystis sp. LE19-195.1E | reverse complement strand
AACAGTCCAATGTGATCAGAAAATGAAAAAAGAATTAAAGAGTTATGTCAAGAGTTAGGGCAATGTCTTTAGGAACAATCCCAAGTTGAGAAATTTAATAACTTGGCAGAGATAGAAGAGACTGTTAGAGATTTAATGATTCAGTATGTCAACCCAGAAATCGGTATTTTTTTGTCAAAACAAGCACAGGAGAAACGGAGAAATCCTGATATGTAGCCTATACTCAGCGGATTTAGTATCACTTAAAACTCAAATCTGATAACTGATAACTGATAACTGATAACTGTTACTTATCTGGGGTCCTCTATGGTAGCGGGATTAGCAGTATTGGGAGTCTTGCTGGTGAACATTTGTATCAGACTAAAACCGACAAAAGCGAGTAAGGCTATGCCACCAATAGTAGTAACAATTTTACCCAGGAGATTTTCTGTGCGGGGTTCTTCGGGGGCATCCTCGTTGGGATCCTCCGAATGGGCAAAACGATTGTAGAGGAAATCGAGGGCTTCATTGCGGAGTTCGTAGTAACGGGGGTCCTCGGTGATTTGGGAACGAACCCGGGGACGGGCAAAAGGCATCTTTAACACCTCACCGATTTTAGCGCTTGGGCCGTTGGTCATCATCACCAAGCGATCGCACAAGAACAAAGCCTCATCGATATCGTGGGTAATCATCAACACAGTTAACTGGTGTTCTTGCCAGATTTTCAGCAATTCTTCCTGTAATTCCTCTTTGGTGATCGCATCTAAGGCCCCAAAGGGTTCATCGAGGATGAGGACTTGGGGACGAATGGCCAGGGCGCGGGCGATCGCTACCCGTTGTTTCATGCCTCCCGATAATTGGGGAGGTTTTTTCTGGGCTGCTTCTGTCAATCCCACTAGGGATAGATTTTCTTCCACAATCTTCACCTTCTCAGCCTGAGATTTTTGGGGATAAACGGAATTAACCCCGATATAAACGTTCTCAAAGGCAGTTTTCCAGGGCAGAAGCGAATAATTTTGGAACACCATCATCCGGTCCGGCCCTGGTTCCTTAACCTCTTTATCCTGTAGCAGCACTTGCCCACGACTAGGAGAAGAAAACCCCGCCACCATATTTAAAAGGGTCGATTTGCCGCAGCCGGAGTGACCGATAATGCAGACAAATTCCCCCTCATTGACTTGCAGCTCCACACCGTCTAAAACGGTGTAAACCCCTGCTTGAGTGGGGTATTCTTTGGCAACATTACTAACTAATAAAAAAGGCTGGGTGGTGGTGCTGGAATTCACGGTCTTATCGGTAAAAGTTTGCATATTCGTCCTAGATTTATTTTAAGGTGGGCTTTGCCCACCACAACGATTAATTCGGGTCTGCTGAAAAAGTTTTTCGTGGGGTGTGGGGTGTGGGGTGTGGGGTGTAGGGTTTTAGCGATTTTCATCTGGTCAATTACCTAATTTTCAGGGAAAAAGTCCCTGAATTTTCCCCCCGATCACTCCCGCAAAAGTCTAAAAGTTTTACCCAACAAGGTTTTTAGATTTATTCAGCCAACCGTTAATTAGCGACAGGATCATCGAGGAGAACTTCCGAGACGCGATAATCGCGACGGATCGAAAAACGTTCCAGATAGCCAATCGGATCGTCGGGATTGAAAATAAGATGATCAAAGAGGGCGAAACTGTGGCGATCGGGTTCCAAATCGGGAAGGCCCAGGGACCTGCAAGCTTCGCCAAACAGATCGGGACGACGGACGCGTTCAATCACTTCCACCCAGTTGCGGGGGAAAGGCGCGTAACCCCAACGGGCAAGCTGAGTTAGGGTCCATAGGGCTTCACTCCGGCCTGGACAGTTAGCTTGATCGACGTAAAACTGATTAAATCGGAATAGGGCTTCGGGGGCAGTTCCTAAACCGCGATCGTAACCATCGAGGAAACCGGGGCGGATAATTGCCCTATCCACGCCCACATACTGGGGCTGACTGAGAATATTGACGATTTCTTCTCGATTACGCCGATCGTCGCAGTATTCACAGGCTGTAATTAAAGCTTTCACCATGGCGATATGGGTTTCGGGATGTTTCGCCGCCCAAGTTTCCTTGACCCCGAGGACTTTTTCCTGGTGTCCGGGCCAAATATCAAGATCGGTGGCGATAACGTAGCCTAATTTTTCCTGAACGGCGTAGGAGTTCCAGGGTTCCCCCACACAATAACCGTCGATCTTACCCGCTTTTAGTAGGGAAACCATTTGAGGCGGCGGAATTACGGTTAAATTCACATCACTATCGGGATCGATGCCGCCACTAGCTAACCAGTAGCGTAACAGCAGATTGTGCATGGAGGCGGGGTGAACCATGCCGAAAGTGGCGATTTGGTCGGGACTTTGCAGGAGGGCCTCCTTTAAGTCCTCCAGTTTTTCTACCCCCAATTCCCTGTATTTATTGCTGAGGGTGATGGCGTTACCGTTGCGACCGAGTACCAAAGCGCTAATCACGGGGACAGAGGGCTTATTGCCGGCCCCAATGGTCATGCTGAGGGGCATTCCCGCCACCATCTGGGCCGCATCGAGACGACCGGTAGCTATTCCTTGGGCGATCGCTTTCCAGTTGGGTTCCCGTTGCAGGATAACATCCTCTAATCCTTCCTCGGCGAAGAAACCTTTCTCTTTGGCGATAATAATCGGGGCGCAATCGGTGAGGGGGATAAAACCGATGGTGGGATTGGTTTTCAGTCGGGTAGCTTGGCCGATCACCGTCACCGCTCCCGTGGGTTGACCGACTTTCTTCGCTCGCTTCTGTTGGTTGAGGAAATAAACGATCTCGTTACGCAGGGAGTAGTAACTGGGGTGATTAACCACTTCCAAACGATGCCGGGGTCGGGGAATGGGAACATCGAGAATCTGACCGATATGGGCCTCCGGTCCGGTGGTTAACATCACCACTCGATCGGATAATAATAGCGCCTCATCCACATCGTGCGTGACCATGATACAGGTAACGTGGCTTTCCTCGACGATTTCCATCAAACGTTCCTGTAAATTGCCTCTGGTTAACGCATCTAGCGCCCCAAAGGGTTCATCGAGTAGCAGGACTTTTGGCCGTAGGGCTAAAGCGCGGGCGATCGCTACCCGTTGTTTCATGCCTCCCGATAATTCTCCCGGTCGTTTGTTGGCGGCATGGCGCAGGTGTACCATATCGATACTATGTTCGATGACACTTTTGCGTTCAGCGGCCGGCAGATGACGCAGCACACGGTTAACTCCTAGGGCGATATTTTCCCGGACGGTTAACCAGGGCAGCAGCGAATAATTCTGGAACACCACCATGCGATCGGGACCGGGGTCTTTAATTTCTCTTCCCTCTAAAATCACCCCCCCCACCGTGGGGCGATCGAGTCCGGCGACCATATTTAAGAGGGTGGATTTCCCGCAACCGGAGTGACCGATTAAAGAGATAAATTCCCCTTTAGTAACGCTGAGATCGATATTTTTTAGGGCGATATATTGACGGCCATCGGGCAGAGGGAAAACCTTATCAATGTGATCGACTTCAATAAATGCAGACATTTTCAGTTATCAGTTATCAGTTATCAGTTATCAGTTATCAGATGTGAGTTTTTAGTTTACTGTTTACTGTTTACTTAAAAAGCTCCCCACACCCTGCCCCCACCGAAAAATTTTTTGCCGCAAACCCTATTTATTTTCTTCGGGTACAACTAATTTAGCGATGTAGGCCATGAGGCGATCGAGTAGGAAACCAACAATACCCACATAAATCAGGGCGAGGATAATTTCACTGATCATGGAACTATTCCAAGCATCCCAGATAAAGAAGCCAATTCCCACGCCACCGATCAGCATTTCCGCCGCTACAATCGCCAACCAAGATAAACCGATACCGATTCTTAATCCCGTGAAAACGTAGGGAACGGTGGCGGGAAAAAGAATATTGAAAAAGTATTCAAATTTGGATAATTTCAGCACTCTAGAGACGTTTTTATAGTCTTGGGGAACCTGCTGTACTCCCACGGCCGTGTTAATAATAATTGGCCAAATTGCTGTAATAAAAATTACAAATATGGCACTAGGTTCGTTATTACGAAAAGCCGCTAGGGAGATGGGTAGCCAAGCTAGGGGGGGAACGGTACGCAGGATTTGAAAAATCGGATCGATCGCATCATAAACTAGGGCGCTACTACCGATTAAAATTCCTACGGCGATGCCGACAATAGCGGCAAGGGTAAAACCGACGGCCACCCGTTGTAAACTAGCGAAAATTTGCCAGAATAACCCCACATCCGTGCCACCATTATTGAAAAAGGGATTAATAATTAATTCCCAGGTCTCACTAACCACTTTGGTGGGACTAGGAAGGGGGGCATCGGGACTAAAACAGAGAATTTGCCAGAGGAGAAGGAAAATTAATAAAGCAATCGCCGAAGTTGCTAGTTTGGGTAATTTTTTTTGCAGGTCTTTTACCCATTTCGGACCTTGAGAACGACGAGAAATAGAAACAGCCATAATCAGTTATCAGTTATCATTTATCATTTATCAGTGGTTGAGTGGTTCAGTTATCAGTTATTAATTACCAGCTATCAGAAAATCATCTTTAACTGTTGACTGGTTACTGATCACTGCTCACTGATTTAAACCTTTTTAATCTTGAGAGATTTCAGGTAAGCGGTGGGATTTTCGGGGTCAAAAGTAACACCATCAAAGAAAGTTTCCACACCGCGAGAGGTAGAGGTGGGAATTTGAGCAGCCGGAACATTGAGGGCTGTGGCGGCTTCTCTCCAGATATCTTCCCGGTTAACTTTATCCACGAGGGCTTTGATGTCTGTATCGGCGGGAATATAGCCCCAACGGATGTCTTCAGTCACAAACCAAGTATCATGACTCTTGTAGGGATAGGAAGCGTTATCAGCCCAGAATTTCATGGCTACGGGGCTATTTTCGATTTTGCGACCATCACCGAAATCGATATTACCCTGCATTCTTCCCAAGATATCGGCGGGGTCAATTTTCAGCCATTCCCGTCCTGCAATAATCTCACACATTTCCTTAACATTAGCGGGATCATTGCACCATTGTTGCGCTTCCAGAACAGCCATGGTTAAAGCTTTTGCCGCTTTGGGATTTTTATCTACCCAATCGGCGCGTAAAGCGAAGGCTTTTTCAGGGTGATCCTTCCAGAATTCTCCAGTGATCAGGGCAGTGTACCCGAGGCCTTTGGAGACGATTTGGGCGTTCCACGGTTCGCCGACACAGAACGCGTCCATGGTGCCGACTTTCATATTGGCCACCATCTGCGGCGGGGGAACGACGATGAGGGAGATGTCATTATTGGGATCGATGCCGCCCGCAGATAGCCAGTAACGCATGAACAGGTCGTGGTTGCCCCCCGGAAAGGTGACGGCAGCTTTCATTTCTTTGCCGGCAGATTTCGCTTTGGTGAGGGTTTCTTTGAGTTTAGAACTGTCGAGGTCGAGTTTTAAATCTGCGTGGGATTTGGAGATCGATATCGCCTGACCGTTGGTATTCAAACGCGCCAGAATATACATCGGTACGGGCTGTTTGGTAATTTTGCCCAAGGTCATTAGGTAGGGCATGGGGCTGAGGATGTGGGACCCGTCGATACCGTTTCCCGCAGAACCTAATTCGAGGTTATCCCGGGTTGCAGCCCAAGAGGCTTGTTTCATCACCTGTACATCGGGCATCCCGTGTTTAGTGAATAAACCTTTTTCTTTAGCAATAATTAAAGGTGCAGAGTCAGTCAGGGCAATAAAACCTAGTTTAGCGGTGGTGACTTCGGGAGTTTCTCCACCGGCAACGGGGGAAGCGGCAGGACTGCCGGCCGGGGAGGGACTGGTCGCGGTATTATTGGGAGTGGCGCAACCGTGGAGAATTGCTGTTCCTACGGCAGTTGCCCCGGCAGTGAAGATAAATCTACGTCTAGAAAGTTTACTCATGGACTAAAAAATCGTGATTAGAAACTAAACAAAGGTGATGAAACGGTGAAAAATTCTCATTACTTCCCCTAACTGACTGCGGTGATAACCGAGAAAATTTCTTGAAAGTAACTGTTGATTCAGTAAGGAGGCTTTAACTATTTTTATCTCTCGATCGCTTTTGCTTCTCCATCTAGGGAGATTTAGCAATGGTTTTTGTCTAAGAGATTTTTTCCGGAAGCATAACAGTTTTGAGGAGTCGATAGATAGGGGCGGTTTTTGGTCATCTGGGCTAGAAAGATCACTTTATTTGAGGGTTATCACCGAAGCAATTAACTTAAATTTACAGTCTTCAACGGGAAAGATAGTATAGATTGTTACAAAATATTGTCAGCCATGTCATAAAAGCATAAAAATTTGTCTGAAACGCATGGTGGGGCGATGGGGGTTTTTTAGCTATCTTGACTCAGTTATCAGATTTGAGTTTGCCGTTCACTGATTACCGGTTAATGTTTACCGATTACTGAAAAATCGCCGCAAGTATTAGCGACGCGACCAGCTTGAGACAATCTCTGTTATGCTTTGGAACTTGCCAAGAGCAAAAGCATATTATGATCGATCGATGTTTCCCCTTGATTAGATGCTTAGGGATATTGTCAATAGTGGGAGTTAGTCATCTGTGCCTATTTGATCGTTTGTCTTGATCACGATACTTTTAATCCTTCTGTCGCACCTATCCCAGACTCTTATCAAAAACTGGCTCTCCAGGAAAGGGCCGAAAAAATCTCTTAAATAACCTTCAATTATTCTACAGCGTTTTATCTGTTGTCATTTCATTTTAAGATGGCTCAAAGTTTCCCCGTTCCTCACTATCTTTCGGGTTTACTAGGCTTTTAGAACGGTTTTATGACTTTGATTGTTTACGATATTTGCTCTGTCTTTGGGATGACTTTTGCTGGTCTGCTGCCGAGATTGACACAAGAGAGGTAAAATCGACTCTGTGGGGATGCTTTAACCGGCATCTCTGTTTTTTGACAGGGGAAGATTTAACTGCCCCGACAATCGATCGAGTGTTAAACCTAAGCCGCTAAACTGAAAATAGCTGCTTGCCCTTGCTTCTTATCGGCCAGATTGTAAAATAATGCAAATTTATCTTGACTATAGCGCCACTACCCCCACTCATCCCCAAGTAATCGAGCGGGTTGCCACTATTCTCCAGCATCATTGGGGCAATCCCTCCAGTTTACACACTTGGGGACAGGATACGGCGACAGTCATCGAAATGGCCAGAGAACAGGTGGCAGGGTTAGTTAATGCCAATCCAGACCAGATTATCTTCACTTCTGGCGGCACAGAAGCCGATAATTTAGCGATTATCGGGGTTGCTCAACAGTATAACCGCCCCCGTCATATTATTATTTCTAGTGTGGAACATTCGGCGATCGCTGAACCCTGTAAACAATTAGAGCAGCAAGGTTGGCAAATTACTCGTCTTCCCGTCAATCGTCAAGGTAGGGTCGATCCTTTAGACTTAAAAGCCGCAATTCAAAGCGATACGGTCTTAATTTCCATTATTTACGGACAAAGCGAGGTGGGAACCCTACAACCGATTGAAGAATTGGGCAGCATTGCCAGAGAAAGGGGAGTTCTTTTTCACACCGATGCGGTGCAGGTGGCGGCAAGATGCGATATTGATGTGCGAAAACTGCCCGTAGATTTATTATCTCTTTCCAGCCATAAAATTTATGGAATGCAAGGATCGGGAGCTTTATACGTCAGAGCGGGTGTCGATATTCTACCATTACTGCGGGGCGGTGGTCAGGAAAAAGGTCTGCGATCGGGAACCCAAACCGTACCAGCGATCGCTGCTTTCGGTTTAGCGGCCGAATTAGCCCAAAAAGATTTAATTAGCGAAAAAATGCGTTTAATGGCCTTGCGAGATCGATTATTTGACCTCTTAGCCGATTATCCTTATCTGCTGCCCACGGGAGACCGATTCTATCGTTTACCCCACCACGTCAGCTTTATTGTCCGTCCGGACGATGACAGTCAAATCACGGGAAAACAGCTAGTTCGTCAGCTTAATTTAGCAGGAATCGGTATTAGTTCTGGAGCCGCCTGTCATAGTGGCAAACTTTCCCCTAGTCCAATTTTAAAAGCTATGGGCTACAGCGATCGAGAAGCATTAGCGGGAATTCGTTTAACCCTGGGAAGGGACACCAGCGCGGCCGATATCGATTGGACGGCTCTAGTATTAAAACAAGTGATCGATCGCTGTTTATCGAAAATTTGGGTTAAAACCCCGTCCTTTTAGGACGGCTTTAAGCTACAATGGAAAAAGCGATAACCAAGCTAAAAACTGAACCTTGACAACAGATAGTAGGGGGTTTTGTTCAGAAAAGAATTCAAATTCGGCCT